>JAYEPG010000199.1:0-25751 GCA_034723795.1 Campylobacterota bacterium | reverse complement strand
ATCTACTTAAAAGAGTTGCAGTTTTAGAACATGCTATTAAAGAACAAGATGAGATAGATGTATCTAAAGAGGATAAAGAGTTAGAAGTTATTTATGAAAACTTTATTGATGCGATGAAGAAAGATTAGAATATAATAAATGTATATGAGAAAACAATAAGGGCTTAAAAATGATATTTAAATTTAAAACAGAAGAAACTGGTATTGGATTTGATTTTGATGTTGAATTTGAACAAAATCAAAAAATAAATTGTATCATAGGTAAAAATGGTATTGGTAAAACTCAGCTTTTAGAAAATATGGCAAAAACTTTGATATATACTCATTCTATTTTTTCAAAAGAAGAAAAGTATAAATATAACAATCTATTTAGTCAAAAAAAGATAAGTGAAAAAATTAAAGATTTTGAATTAAAATTACCAGTAGGTATTAATGTAAATAACAATCAAATAAAAAATAACACTAAACATAAATGGGGATACACATCATTTGATTTAATTAGTTCAAATAGAGACAACTCTTTTATATGTGATAAACCTATTGTATTCATTGGTGCAAAAAATAGAGGATTTACTAAAAATATAGACCCTGACAATATAAAAATATTATCAAATTCACAAGGAAGATTTGTGGAAAGTATTACAAGAACTATGAGTTATATTGATGGAGTTGGATTAGAGCATGAAGAGATAGCAAATTGGTTTGTTGCAAGACTTATTGTTAATCCAAGTTTTGTAAGAAATGATGAAAATAAAAGTAATGAAGTGATAACTGTTTTAAGATTAATAGATAAATTAGAACCTACTTTAAATTTAATAACAGATAAAGGTCTAAAAGTAATTTTTGATAATGGTGCATTATTAATTAATGGTATACTACTTGATAAACTATCAACTGGTTTTATATCTATTGTTAAAATATTTCAAGAGATAGTTGCTGGATACGGGGGTTGGGGTAATCAAAATGATTTAAGCCAAGTAGATGGTATAGTATTTATAGATGAAATTGAACCACACTTACATATCAGTTGGCAAACAAAAATTATCAATATATTAAAAGAGTTTTTTCCTAAAACTACTTTTTATATCACAACTCATTCTCCTCTTGTATTATCAGGACTTAAAGACGGAGAAGCTTATGAGTTATATCAAGATGACAAATTTGTTAAAACAAAAAAGATAAAAAATATTGATAATTATTTTTTATCTGATATGATAAATGAATTTTTTGGTGTAGATTTAAATAAAGAAAAAATTGATAATCCAAATATGGAAAAACAAAAAAAAGCAAAAGATATGCTTTTAAATCTTGCTAAAAATATTCAAGAGGAAGATTAATGAAGTATTTTATATATACAAATATAATTATAGATTTTCTAAATAAAAAAGAAGAAGCAATAAAGAAAATAATAGATATTGCACAAGAGGAAGAAAGCCTAATATATGTAAACAGATTAATAGTATTAGAAAGCTTAAGAACAATACATTTTGATAGTCAAAAAATATTTAGAGAGCACAAAGAAAAATTAAACTTATTTGAACAATTAGATATTTTACCTTATATATATGAAGATGCTATATCATTTTCAAGATACTGCCATAGTAAAGGTATAAAATTAAAAGGTAGGTGTGAAGCTATTGATTTTTTACATTTTACAACTGCAAAATATTATAATCTAATTGTGATAACAAATGATAAAGATTTTGATAAGCTAGAAGAAGTATATCAAGATTTTTTAGATAATACTACAACTTAATTAAATGTTCTCTTTACTTGCTTTATTTGGAATAATTACAGGGTTTATAGCTGGTTTTTTTGGAGTAGGTGGGGGTATGGTTCTTATCCCTATGCTTTTATTTGCTGGATTTTCTATGAAAAGTGCAGTAGCTATATCTATACTTCAAATGGTATTTACCTCTGTTTTTGGAAGTTTTTTAAACTATAAAAAAAATAAGTCTATTTTAAAAGATGGATTAGTAATAGGAACAGGTGGGTTTATAGGTGGTCTTTTAAGTGGATTAATTGTCTCTTCAATTGATGGGATATATTTACAGTATCTATTTTTGTTTATAGTGTCACTGGCTATCTATGGAATATCTATAAGTAGTGTTATTATGGAAAAAGAGCGTAAAGAACATAGTAAACTATCATTATTGATTATTGGATTTTTTATTGGACTTATTGCTATGAGTATTGGTGTAGGTGGCTCTGTTATGCTTACCCCTATACTTGTAGGATATATGTATTACAACCTTAAAGATGCTTCATCTTTAGGTCTGTTTTTTGTTGTATTTAGTTCTATAGCTGGATTTATCTCTCTTAGTCTAACTGGTCATATGTTATATTTTGAGGGTACTATAGTAGGAGTTGCATCTTTAATTGGTGTTTATTTTGGTATAAAAATAAAAAATATGACAAATATATCATCATATAAAAAACTTATACTTACGATGTATGTTATAATTCTTATATCGGTTATTATAAAACTATAATAGGAGTTTATTATGAAACGAACATTAGAAGTACAAAATGTAAAATGTGGTGGGTGTGCAAGTACATTAACTAAGGCTTTAGAAGCAGACTATGGTGATGTAGAAGTAAATCTTGAAAAAACTCCAAGAGAGATTACTTTGGATATAAGTGATGATAAAATGGATAATTTAAAATTAAAACTTAGAACACTAGGTTATCCCCTTGTAGATGATGAACTTTCTACATTTCAAACTATAAATACAAAAGCCAAAAGTTTTGTATCTTGTGCAATTGGAAAGATGAATTAAATATGTCATATGAGTCTTGGCATGAAAAACATAGTTTAAAACATAAAGCTATAGTGGATAAACTATCACATTTAAGTGATGATGAGATAATAGAGTATTTTGATTTTGATAATATGAAAATCAAAGAGAAAGATTTTTGTGTTTTATATTCAAAAAATAAAAAATGTCACGATATGAAGATATTAAATTGTTATTTATGTGCTTGTCCTAACTTTAGAGTTAATAGTACAAAAAGTTTTTGTGATATTGACTCTAAAGATGGTGGAAGCATTGTTACAAAAGATTTTATCCATCAAGACTGTTCAAAATGTACAGTTCCTCACACTGTTTCTTATGTAAAGAAAAACTTTGATAGAGATTGGAGTAAGGTTATGGAAAAAACTTTTATATCTTAAAAAATTTTGGCATAACTCTCATGATAAATGGGTATTGTTTTATTACACTACTTATTACATCATATACTACAGTTGCATCTTCGGCTGCATATTTTATTTGTCCACTTGACAACTCTTTATTTTCCCAATTTGACCTTGACATTCTTTTTGATTTTTGTAGATTTTTATTTAAAAACATTGAAGCTGACCTTTTTGCTCCAATAGCTTGCTTTGCAGAGAGTTTGTTAAATACCTCTTCAAGGTCTATTGTAGATTTTAGTTTAACTTTAAATTGATTATATAATTCATCTTTATCACCTTTTAATCCTGTTCCAACTTTTATAATTTTATCATCTTCTAATAATGATAAAATAGGTTTTATATTGTTGATTTGTTTTATTTGGAATATATAACAATCTGATTCATTAGCTAATTGAATTATAGAGATACCATGAGACTTTTCACCTTTTGTAAAGGTTGGTCTTTGTTCACTGTCAAATCCTAAAAAAGGTGTAGTTTTCATTGATTTAACTGCAATTTCCAGATCTTTTGAAGTTTTAATTATATGAATTTTTCTATTGCTTATTTCATACTCTTCTTGTAGTTGCGGTGATTCTATTTTTGGTGAATCTAATAACTCAAAGAAATTTATAATTTGATGTAACGATTTAGATCCATTTGATAAAATATTTATTAATGCTTCTTCTAACTGATTTTCATAATCATTTCCTGAAAAGTCACGAATCATATTTAGTCTACGTGTATTTGATAATAATTCTATTTTTTTGATTTTATACTCCTATTTGGTACTAAATTTATAGTATAGATATTTTATAATATATAGTAGTTGATAATTATAGTGCTTATAATCTTAATAATCATATAAAATTATTGAATATTGTTTTTGGTGTCTATAAAAACTTTAAATTATTTTAGATATAATAGCAGTATTAAATAAATGAAAAATTTAGCTTATTTAAAAGCGGAGTTATAATGAAAGAGATATTAGACATAATAGTTTGGGGTGGATTTATATTTATACTTTTTATTTTTTTACGAGGTATGAATGAAACTCAAGTGGAAAAACATAAAGAGAATTTAGAAAAATCAGAAGAAAAATTAAAAAATAAAGAAAAAGATAATACAACAAAAGGGCAAGATTAGTATGATAAAACCATTATTAGTAGAGATAGTAGTTGAAGAGTTACCAGCGATACCATTTTTAAAAGAGTTACCAAATATTGAAAAAAAGTGGGCTGATATATTAGAAGCAAATGGTTTATTGTGTGAGTTTAATTTTTATTATACTCCTAGAAGACTTGTATTTTGGCATAGAGAGTTTAAGGTTTCTCAAGAGGATAAAGAGGTAGAACAGTGGGGTGCTCCATTGGCTATAGCTTATAAAGATGGTAAGCCAACTGGTGCTGCAAATGGATTTGCTAAAAAGTGTGGTGTTGATGTTTTAGATCTAGAAATTGCTACAAGAGGTGGTAAAGAGTTTTTATATTTCAAAAAAACTGTTGAAGGTAAAAAATCTAGTGATCTTTTAAACGATATGGTAAATGAGTTTATATCAAAACTAACTTTTGGTAAATCTATGAGATGGGGAAGTAGAACTGATAGTTTTATTAGACCTATTCGAGGACTTAGTATCGTTCTTGGTGATGATTTAATTGATGGAGAGCTTTATGGTGTAAAATCTACTATGTCAAGTTCTGCACACAGAATGGTTTCATACGAGCCATTTAGTTTTGACTTTGCAGGAGATTATTTCTGTAAACTTGATAAGCATGGTGTCATTTTATATCCCCAAGAGAGAAAAAAGATTATTTTAGATCAAATGAAAGAGATTGAAAAGAATAGTAACCTAACTATAGAAATAGATGAAGAGCTTTTAGATGAAGTTGTTGCTATTACTGAGTATCCTACTGCATTATTAGGTTCTTTTGATGAAGAGTTCTTAGAGTTACCAAATGAGGTGATTATAGGTTCTATGAAAGAACATCAAAGATATTTTGCTGTTTATAAAGATGGTGAGATTACAAATAAATTTATTGTTGTATCAAACTCTTACACAAAAGATTTCACACATATTATTGCTGGAAATGAAAAGGTTTTAAGACCGAGACTAGCTGATGGGATGTTTTTCTGGAACAATGATATTAAAAATGGACTAAACAATGAAGGGCTTAAAAGAGTTAGTTTTGTTGAAGGTTTAGGTTCTGTATATGACAAGTGTGAAAGAGAATCTAAAATAGCATCTCTAATAGCAGATCAATTTGATATGGACAAAGATTTATTGACTGATGCTGTTATGCTAAGTAAAGCTGATTTACTTACAGATATGGTTTATGAGTTTACAGACCTTCAAGGTACTATGGGATACTACTACGCTACAAAAGAGGGTATGGATAGTAAGATATGTACAGCTTTAAAAGAACAATATTTACCAAATGGAGAGGATAGCGAACTACCATCTACAACATTTAGTTGTGTAGTTGCATTATCAAGTAAACTAGATACTTTGATGGGATTATTTAGTGTTGGGATGATACCAACAGGAAGTAGAGATCCTTTTGCTTTAAGACGTGCAGCTGCTGGTATATTTAAAATATGTTATGAACATAAATTACATTTAGATATAAATGCTATTATTGATAACTCTATACAAGAGTACAATAACTTAAATAAAGTACAGTTAGTAGAGTTCTTAAATGAAAGATTATATAAGCTATATAGTAAAGTAAATCCAAGTATTATCAAGTCAGTTTTAAGCAGTACAAGTAGAAATAATGTTTTAAATATTTGTTTAAAAGTTGAAGCTTTAGATGATATTGTAAACAGTAGTGACTTTAAAAGTATCAGTGATACGTTTAAAAGAGTTGCAAATATTGTTAAAGACTTAACAGTAGTTAATGATTTAACAGTAAATGAAGATCTGTTTGAAGATGAAAATGAGACTGTACTGTATAATAAATTTAAAGATATTACCAATAAGAGTTATACAACATTTGATGAAGAGTTAGAAGCTTTATTTAGCTTAAAACCTGAGTTAGATAACTTTTTTGACAATGTATTTGTTAACCATGAAGATGAAAAAATCAAAATTAATAGAAAAAACTTAATTGGTATAGTATATAACAGCTTTAAGACTATATCAGATATTAAAGAGATTACAATTTAAAAGGAAATTTAAATGTTAAACATTTTAACAGCTATTGAAAATATAGCTAAAGAGATAGAAGATAAAGTATTTAGTAACTATGATGATTTTGCACTTAGCAGTAACTCAGTAGAAGAGACAAATAATAATATAAATAAATTTTGTGCAAATTTAATATCTGAGCAGTTTAAAAAAGTTAAAGATGTTAAATCAATTATTGGACAAGATACAAAAGAGTATACACAGCTTAATAATGACGGAAAATATATTGTAAGTTATATCTCTATTGATAATATAAATCTTCTTGACCTAAACTTTTCATTAGGTACTATTTTTGCTATTTATAAGGATACTATTGATGGAGCTAATTTAGTTGCATCTTCTTATGTAACTTATGGACCAACTTTTCAACTTGTATTTGCAACAAAAGAGAATGGTGTACAGTTTTTGTCTTATGATGGAGATTTTTTTATTGAACAAGACTCTTTTAAATTGGAGAAAAAAGGTAAAATAAACTCAACAGGTGGTGATGTTCCATTATTTAATGAATCACATAAGCAACTTATGCAAAGCTTTTTTGATGTTGGATATAGACTAAGGTTTAGTAACTCATTGGCTTTAGATACACATCAGATTTTATTTAAAAGAGGTGGAATATACTCCTCACCATCAACTTCTAAAGATCCAAATGGAACATTAGATTTAGCATTTGAAGCTTATCCTATATCTTTTATTATTGAACTTGCAGGTGGTATTTCAATTGATGGTAAAAATAGAATATTAGATATAAAATTAGAAAATAATATATCTAAAAAAACACCAATCTATTTTGGTTCAAAAGATGAGTTAGAAAAAGTAAAAAATAGTTTTAACTAATGGTATATGAACATATTGTTGTAGGTGCTGGTATAAGTGGTTGTAGTGTTGCTTATGAGTTATCTAAACATTCAAACAACTTACTTTTAGTAGATAAAGGTTTTAGTGTAGCTGCTGGTGCTTCAGGGGCTGCTGGTGCATTTTTATCTCCACTTTTGGGAAAACCAAATGAGTTTAAAGATTTGGTAACTAAATCTTTAAACTATTCAATCAAACTATATCAAGAAAATTTTCCATTTTTATCTCATAACTGTGGAACAACAAGAGTTCCTCAGAATGATTCAGATAAAGAAAAATTTAAAGAGTATATCCCTTATATGGATTTTTCATATAAGCCTGATGGTGATGGGTATTTTTTTAAAATTGGCACAGTAGTAAATAGCGTTGGATTATGTAAGACTATGACAACCAGCTTTAATAATAAAAGAAAAAAAATTCAAACAAAATTTAATTTTGATGTTAAAACTATCTCATACGATGGTGAACATTGGATTTTAAATAAAGAGTTAAAAACAAAAAACCTTATTCTTACAACGGGTTCTGATATAGACTTACTTGATGAGTTTTATATTAAGATACGTTCAGTTTGGGGTAGAAGAATAGATATATCTACAACTTCAAACTTAGAGCATAACTATCATAAAAAATGTTCAGTATCAAAAAGTTTTCCAATAGGAGATGATAAATATCGTGTTTCAATTGGTGCAACACACCATAGAGATGTAAAAGATATTCAAAATAAAGAAAAAGATTATCAAGAGCTACTTTTAAAAGCTAAAGATATAGTTGATTTAAAAGATATTGATATTATCAAAGAATATTATGGGGCTAGGGCTTGTAGTGTTGATTATTTTCCTATTGTAGGTGAGGTTATAAATAGTAAAAAGACTATAGAAGAGTTCCCTTATTTGAAAAATGGAACAAATGTACAAAAAGAGAGATTTACAAGATATAAAAATCTTTATATTTTAAATGGAGTAGGTGGGCGTGGTTTTGTTCTTGCTCCATATTTAGCTAAGCAATTAGCCGATAAAATAATTGATAATAAACCAATAGATGATAACCTTACTCTTGATAGGTTATTTATAAGAGAAGTTAAAAGGATGGAAAAATGAGTATTTGGGGTGTGATAAGACTAGCTATCATTAGTGCAATTGGGGTTATTTTATTGACATATTTAACTGTTGATGCTCCTGTTAAGATAGAAAAGAAAGTAATAGATTTAAAAAATTTACCAAAAACTGTTGAACTTATAGGTTATGATGATGAGAAGTTTGCAACAAAAAGTATTATTAAAGAAAATACTATATTGTTTGTTGGAAATCATGAATCGATAGTTTTATCTAAATATTTAGAAAAAATGTTAAATTTAGAGGCTGGAAAATTTGTAATTATATCAAATATATCTGATGCACCTTGGTTTATAAAAAGATGGCAAGCACATACAAAAAATACAAAACTAAAAGGTGAAAAACATCTACCTTGGATATATGATAGAGATGGTGCGATGAGAAACTTTTTGCAAGTACCAACATCAGATGCAATTAAATACTTTGTTTATAAAGTTGATAGTAATGGTATCATTGAAAGAATATTTATAGGTCGTGTTAAAGTTGGAACAATAGATGGTGCGATGAGCCCAAAAGAGATTGAAGAGAATCTACAAGAAGTAGTAAACATAATAAATAAAAAATAGATAGATAATAGAGTTTCATACTCTTTATCTTTATAAAACTTCAAAATATTGCAATATGCAATGAAATCAAACAAAATAATTTTTTTCTGTTAAAATTTCCCTATAAACTTTTATTAGGAGCAGTTATGAACAATACTATACTATCAAAATGTAAATGTGGTGGAGATGTAAAAGTGTTTGATAATCTTTATGAGTGTGAAAAATGTAAAGCTAAAGTTTGGAAACATAGCTTTGGTAGAGAGTTCAAGGATAATGAAGCTAAAAAACTTTTAAAAGGTGAATCTTTTATGCTTAAAGGTTTTAAGTCATCAAATAACACTTTGTATGATACCACAGCTATTATAGAACAAGGTGAACTAAAGCTAATATTTAACGATGAAACAAAATCAACAACAATGTTCAAGTGTGAATGTTTAGGGGATGTGGTAAAGATAAATAAAGGGTACAAGTGTCAATCTTGTGAAAAAATAGTGTGGGATAGATTTATGAATAAGCTTTTGACATTTAGACAAATTAAAAGACTTTTTAAAGGTGATAGTTTACAATTAAACAATTTAAAGTCACAAAGAGGAAATATCTTTAATGCAGAGATATTTTATACTCATAATGACCTAACTTTAGAATATATTTGATAAAATACGATTAAATATTATAAATATAAGGATATAGAATGTTGTTAGGTGTAAATATAGACCATATCGCAGTTTTAAGAGAAGCTAGAAGGATAAATGACCCAAGTCCATTGGATGCTTTGGGTATCTGTAAAATTGCAGGGGCGACACAAATCACTATCCACTTAAGAGAAGATAGAAGACATATACATGATGAAGATGCAATAAATATTATAAAGCTTTCACCACTTCCAGTTAACTTAGAGTGTAGTATAAATGATGAAATTATAGATATAGTTTGTAAACTTAAACCACATAGAGTGACACTTGTACCTGAAAATAGGGCAGAAGTTACAACAGAAGGTGGACTTGATTTAAAATCAAACTATAAACAGATAGAAAAAACAATAAAAAGACTTCATAAAAATGAAATAGAAGTATCTTTATTTATAGATCCATGTAAAGAGATGATAAAACTTTCACGTGAGTTAAATGTAGAGTGGATAGAGCTTCATACAGGAACATTTGCAAATATCTTTGCTATGCTTTATGGTGGACTAGAAAAGACACATCATAGTATAAAAGAGTTAGAAGTTTCAAGAGAAGAGTTAGCTAAAAAACTTAAAAAATCAGTAAAAGCTATAAAACAATCTTCAAAATTAGCAAAAAAACTTAACCTACGAGTAGCAGCAGGTCATGGACTAAACTATCAAAATGTAAACTATATGACAAATATCAAACAAATAGAAGAGTTAAATATAGGTCAAAGTATAGTTGCACGTAGTGTATTTACAGGTCTTGAAAAAGCTATTATTAATATGAAAGATTTAGTTAAGTAATGAAACTAAAAAAAATAGCAATAAGCATAGGTGATATAAATGGGGTAGGGCTTCAACTTGCTTTAGAAAATCATAAAAAAATAAAAAAGTTATGTAACCCTATATATTGCATAGATAAAAAAACTCTAAAAAAAGGTAGTGAAAAACTAGGACTAGCTATCCCTAAAAGTTTTAAAATATATGGTAAGTATAAAAGTACAAAGATAAAAGCGGGTGTTGTTTCAAAAGATTCTGGTAAGTTTTCATATGACTCTTTTTTAACTGCTATAGAATTAGCAAAGAGTAAAAAAGTAGATGCTATTTGTACACTTCCTATAAATAAAGAATCGTGGAAACTATCAGGTATAAACTATGTTGGTCATACAGATATGTTAAGAGATATATTTAAAAAAGATGCAATTATGATGCTTGGGTGTGATGAGATGTTTGTATCTTTATATACAGAGCATATACCTTTAAAAGATGTTCCTAAACATATAAAAACAAAAAAGTTAATTAAGTTTTTGATTGATTTTTATAATGAAATTGACTCAAAAAATAAACCAATAGCAGTATTGGGACTAAACCCTCATGCTGGTGATAATGGAGTACTTGGAACTGAAGAGACTAAAATAAATAAAGCTATTAAAAAAGTAAATAAGATACTGAATTCAAAATATGAACTTGTAGTTCCTGATATTGCATTTACGCCTCATGTACGAAAAAATTACAAATACTTTTGTGCAATGTATCATGACCAAGGGTTATCACCTCTAAAAGCTTTATATTTTGATAAAAGTATAAATGTATCACTAAATCTTCCAATAAAAAGAGTATCTGTAGACCATGGAACTGCTTTTGATATTGCTTATAAACCTAATAATAATTTATCAAATTTAAGTTATATCAATGCTATAAAAGAGGCTACTAATTAAAGTTGTTTATTAGTTAAGCCTTTTTACAGAGTTATTTTCTAACATCTTTTGTGAGGTATACTCTTTAAGATGTTTGTCAATCTCTTCTTTTATTTTATAATTTTTATTTTCATCAAAAAAGTTATAAAATCCAAATTTTGATATAATATAATAATCAATCTTATCTAACATATTTTTTCCATTATCTTTGAACATTATTAGTTTATTTTCTAGATTTTGTATAAGTTCATTTTTTTTTGCAATAGTTGGTGCTTGAGTTGAGATAGTGTTTATAAGAATATCTCTTTTTTTATATAACTCTTCAACTTTTGATTTGTATGGTAACATCTCATTGTTAATTGTACCATCAATAATTTTATCAGCATAATGAACAAACTTTACATAGGTCACATAACCTTTTTTCTTCCCTATTTTATCTTTATCTGTATTTATATCTTCTAATAGGTACTTTAGTTTATCATCAGAAATTTGTTCTATTCTTTTAATTGTAAACTCTTTATGAAAATCTTCATTATAGTCTACTATTTGATTTGCTACTATTCTATAAAACTCTTGTTGTTTTCTAGTCATTTTCTAATACCTCTGCATCTATTATATCGTCAGTTTTATGTTCAACCATAAAGTTACCATCTTCACTATCTATTTTATATAAGAGAATCTCCTCTTTGTTAAAGTCAGGATGGATAACTTTTTGCCAACCAATTCCAGGAATTGGTATATCTTTCCAATAAAAATCATCAAGCCAGTTGATTTTTTTATCAAATTCAAGCCAGTCCTTAATTCTATCACTAACCTCTTTAGCTTTTCTGAAATCCCATCTATAATCTGCTTTTTCTTTAGCTTTTGTATTTTCTTTAGGTTTAAACTCTTTATGTTTAATACACCAGTTTTCCCACATCTTTGCCCAAGATACTTTAATATCCCCAGAAGCAATATAATGATTTTTAAACTTCATAAACTCTAATTCTATATTATTTTTATCTATATATTTTTGTCCAACTTTTAACATTGGACTATTTAGTACCATATCTTCATCAATAACAGTTTTAACAAGATGTGTTTTATATTTATTTTGATTTAAAACCCATCTTTTCCATACAGCTTCCCAATCATTATTTAAAGTCCCTTTACTTTGATAATAAAGTTTGAAATCTTCAAAAACATCTTCTACATTTTGGATAAATTTAGATTTTGCAAAAAATTTCATCTCATAAGTTAATGTAAAATTACTAGGTATAGTTGTGTTTGTATCAACATCTTTTTTTATAATTGCCTTATTCATATAACTATTATCACTTAATGATGTATCGCTTGATCTACCACGATCTATATCAAAGTTTTCACTATAAATATTATCATTTGTTGTTTTTGAAATGGGTACTGATATTTGTTCCTTTATATTTATTTTTTCTACTACATTAGAAATTAAGGTATTAAGTTTTAACTCTAATATATCTTTTGTTATATTTGTAGAGCCAAAATTTACTAACTCTAGTTGCTTCTCAAAGACAGATTTTATTTGTTCTTTTAACTTATCCATTAATACCCATTTTTTTTATATTTAATGCAATATTACAGTTATATTGTTAATTTTAAATTAAAACTATGATACAATCACCCAAATAACAAAGGAACTTTATGAATATATTAATAGTAGATGATAGTAAAACAATATTAAGTAGTTTAAAACACTCTATACAGAGTAAATTAGATATTACTGTATATACAGCAGCTTCGATGAAAGAGTGTGCAGATTTAATTTTAAAACATAAGGGGAAATTTTCTCTTGCATTATTGGATTATAATTTACCTGATGCTCATAATGGTGAAATTGTTGGTTTTATTAAAAAATTCAATATACCATCTATTTTATTAACAGGTTCAAAACTAGATAAAAGTAACCCAGTATTTAAAAATGAAAATTTAATTGATTATATTATTAAAAATGGTAGTTATGCTATGGATTATTCTATTTCAGTTGTAAGAAGATTTATATTAAATGAATCAGTAGAGGTGTTAGTGATTGATGACTCTAAAACATTTGCCGCAAAAATGGAAGGGCTTTGTGAAAAGTACAATCTAAAAACAATAGTAAATTATTCTGCAGCTGAGGCTTTAGATACAATCAAACAAAGACCAAATATAAAACTTATTTTAGTTGACTATATGATGCCAGGTATGAACGGACTAGAGTTTACTATGGAGGTAAGAAAATCATATAAAAAAGATGAAGTTGCAATAATCGCTTTATCTGGGACTAGTGAAAAAGAGATTGTTGCTAGTTTTTTAAAGTATGGTGCAAATGATTTTTTATATAAAGATTTTAGTGATGAAGAGTTTGTTGCAAGAGTTAATAATAATCTTGAAGTTATAGAGTTATTTTATGATACTCAAGATAAAGCAAAAAAAGATTATCTAACAGGTTTATTTAATAGAAACTATCTATTTAATGAGGGTGAAGAGATATATAAAAGAGCATCAGATAAAAAAGAGTTATTATCTGTAATTTTACTTGATATTAATAAGTTTAAAATTATAAATGATTCATATGGACATGATGTTGGAGATGAAGCTATAAAGGCTATTGCTAAAATTTTATTAGAATACTTAAATAAAGACTCTCTAATATCAAGGCTAGGAGCAAATGAGTTTGCAATTTTACTTAAAAATAGACCATATGCAGAGGTTTTTCAAACTTTTCAAGAGATACAAGATGTAGTAGCAAAAACAAAATTTAAATTATTAGATACAACTTTAGATTTAACTGTATCTGTTGGAGCAACAACAATTTTAGATGAGAGTTTAGATGAGATGTTTAGTGCTGCTGATCAAGCCTTATTTGATTCAAAACAAAGAGGAAGAATAGTTATTAATTCTTAATTATAAGAGTTAATAAAAACTATAACGGAAGCTCAAGATAAAAAGTAGCTCCGTTTGATATTGTGCCATCTTCATTTGTTGTAGAGTGGTTTTTTGCAATAATTTTACCATTCATATGTTTAGTAATAATATCATAACTCATATGAAGTCCTAGACCTGTACCATTACTTCTATCTTTTGTCGTAAAGTAAGGATCAAATATTTTTGGTAATACATGCTCAGGGATACCACCAGCATTGTCAACTATCTCAATATATGCAATATTTTCTTTTCTATAACAATTTAATTTTACAATACCATTTTTGATCTCATTTTCAAGTATTGCATCTTTTGCATTATTTATTATATTAATAATAACTTGCGAAAGTTCTCCTGATACCATTTTAATAGGTATTGGAGTGTCATAATCGATTATTTGCTCTAGAACTATATGATTATCTTTTAATCCAGCACCAACTATTACTAAAACCTGCTTTATAGTATCTTGAAGGTTGTACTCTTTTAACTCTTTATCATCTTTAAGAAAATCTCTAAATATATTTATTGTATCTGATAAGTATGTTACATTTTCAATAATTTTATCTGTATTAGTTTTAAAAGATTCTGCATCTAAAATACCTAAGTCATTTTGTACTTGTGCACCTGTAGTAATTGTACTAATAGTACTTAAAGGTTGTCTCCATTGATGAGCAATATTACCAATCATCTCACCCATAGATGCCATTTTTGCTTGTGCAAACAGATGTTTTTCTTGATCTTTAACAATCTGTTTTTCTCTATGAACACTTACTTTTAAGTCCTCATTGATTTTTTGGAGCTCTTTTGATGTTACATTTACCAAATAAGAAAGTGCTTTTGTAGTAATAGTACTAGTGTCATCTTCGTAAGAGTTTAGTTTATCTACTTGTGCATTTTGATTTGTATCTGATTCACTTAATGTTATTAAAGTCATTGTTTGATTTAATAACTCTTTGTTTTTACTACAACAAGTTGTGAAAAATTCACCATATGTAAAAAAACCACTAACTGTTCCAAAGTTTGTAAGTGGCTCAATCTCTCTTTGAATTAATGCTGGCATAAATCTTCTACGTGCCATACAAGAGTATACAAAAATTGATTCTATAGGAACATCATTTAAACTCATCGCTTTTTTGTTTGAGTTATTTAAGATTTGTTCACTATTTCCATATCCAAATTGTACAACATCACCTTCATGAAGATTTCCTGCAAATACTAAACTTCCATCATCATTTAATCCAACAGCAGCACGTGCTACAGCAATACCATTTCTTTGAATAATTAAAGGAAACTCAATACCAATAGCAGGAAGCATATTTGCTACTTCTTCACCTAAATAATATTTATACGTATCGTAAGCGCTGTTTCCATCAATAGTGTAAACTACATTATTCTCAGATTTTGTTATAACTAACTCTTTACCTATTGGTTCCCAATGAAAACTATAATTTGTAGAGATATTAATATCTCCATTTAAACTAACAGCAACTGCACCAGCAGATATTATTTTATCATTTGTAAATACAAAAGTTTTTGTAAATGTTGCATTATCACCTGCTAAACCACCAGATATAGAGATACTATCATCATAACAAGATAATCCATTTAAAAACTCTTCACCATTTGTATTTAGACCATCGGCAAAAGTAATTATAGCTTTTGTATCTTTTTGACATATTTTATTGGCTAATAAGTTTGCAGATTGTTCTGTAGTTTTATTCTCTTCAAATTCAATATAGTCAATTTTAAATGTAACTTTTTCAAATTTAGATATTGATATAATTGTTTTATTAGTTGAGACTTCACTATTGATTATTTCACCATCAGTAGTACTACCAATAATTTCAGAGTTCGGAAGAGTTGTTTTTATATCTTGGATTAGTTGTTCAATAAATTTTATATCTAAAATACCTGTAAATATCTGTATTAATAATTTAGAATTTGTATCAATATCATTTTTGGCAATAATCTTTTTTATATCATCAATAGAGTTATATTCAGTATTTACAGTTATCATTTACAAAACCTCTTTCTCAAAGTAATAATTTTGTAATATAATACCATAAATGAACTTTTAATTCATTTAGATATTTGTTGTTTTTACTATTTTTTGCTATCTTGCGTCTTTTATAGCTTCTAATACCTCTTCATAGTTTGGTTCATCTGTAACTTCTGTAACAACTTGGATATATGTAATCATACCATTTCTATCAACAATAAATACAGCTCTTGCACAAAGACCTTTTAATTTATTATCTGACATTAGTACACCATAAGATTTTGCAAACTCTTTATCTACGTAGTCACTGGCAACTTGTAAGTTATCAATACCTTCAGTTGTACAAAATTTTGCACTAGCAAAAGGTAAATCCATAGATACAACTGTAGTTTGACATATATCTAATGCACCAACTTCTAAGTTAAATCTTCTTGTTTCAGCTGCACAAGTATCTGTATCTAAAGATGGTACAGAAATAATTAATTGAACCTTATCAGATGGTCCACCAACTTCAATCTCTTCTAACTCAGTATTTACTAGTGTTACAAGTGGAGCCATATCTCCAATTTCTAGTTCATTTCCCTCAACAGTTACCTCAGTACCTTTAAATTTTACAAAATTCATAGCTTTTCCTTTTTAAAAAATAATATATAAAAATATTCCAAGAAATATTGCTGCTAATGTTACTCCAAAAACAGCAATATTTATGTCACCCATAACTTATGCCACTAAATCTTTAATTTTTACTTTTAGCTTATCTATAGTAAAACCAAATTTATCAAATAATTCACCAGCTGGACCACTTTCTCCAAAACCTTCCATACCAATTACATGGTCTGCAAACTTGTAGTATTCCATAGCAGTTGCAGCTTCAACAGCAACAACTGTGTGAGATGGATCAATAATAGAATCAATATACTCTTTATCTTGATCACATAATAAATCAAAACAAGGTACAGAAACAATATTTGCTTTGATTCCAAAATCAGACTCTAACATACAAGCAGTTTGTAAGATTAGCATAACTTCACTACCAGATGCCATAAGTGTAACTGTAGCATCATCTCTTTTAGCTAATAAATACCCACCATTTTTAACATCACCAATCTCTCTTGTTGGTTTTAATGTTTTAAGCTTTTGTCTTGAACATACAAATGCAGTAGGTGCAGACATAGTAAGTGCTTTTTGCCAACATTTTATATTTTCAGTAGCATCAGCTGGTCTAAATGTATAAAAGTTTGGTAAAGCTCTAAATTGAGACAATTGTTCAATTGGTTGATGAGTTGCCCCATCTTCACCAACACCAATAGAATCATGAGTCCATACAAAGTGAGCAGGGATTCCTGAAAGTGCAGCAACTCTTGCAGCTGGTTTTAAATAATCACTAAAGATAAAAAATGTAGCACTAAATACTCTAAATAATCCGTAGATATTCATAGCATTTGCAATTGCTGCCATTGAGTGTTCTTTGATACCAAAGTGGATATTTCTACCTTTTGGAAAATCTCCAAGACCAGTTAACTCTGTTTTATTTGATGGAGCTAAATCAGCAGAACCACCAATGAAACTTGGAATTGCTTTTGCAATTGCATTTAAAATTTTATGGTTTGAATCTCTAGTTGCCATTTCAGTAACTTCACTAAAGTCAGGATAAGCAACTTTTGAGTAATCAGGATTTAATAAAGCATTTAAAGTTTCATTTTGTTCACTTAAAGGTAAATCTTTTTTAACTAGTTTATCCCAAGCTTTACTTAAAAGTGCTCCAGAGTTAGTCTTATCAAAAGCCTCTTTTACATCTGAAGGTACTGCAAAGAACTCTTCTGGATTAAATCCAGCTTTAGTTTTAGAAGCAGCTAACTCATCATGTCCTAAAGGAGCACCATGTGTATGGTGAGAACCTTCCATAGTAGCAGCTCCTTTACCAATAGCAGTTTTAGCTATGATTAAAGTTGGATTATCACTATTTCTAGAGTTTGTTAATGCAGAATCAATAGCATCAAAATCATGACCATCAATAATAACTACATCAAAGTTTATAGCTTCAAATCTTTTAGCTACATCTTCACTCCATGCAATAGAGATGTCACCCTCAATTGTAATATCATTTGAATCATAAATAATAGTAAGATTCGATAGTTTTTGATGTCCTGCAGTTGCACATGCCTCATAAGATATACCCTCTTGTAAATCTCCGTCACCACAAAAACAATATACATGATGATCAATTATCTGGGCAGTTTCACTATTTAAACAATATTTTGCATATTGTGAAGCCATAGAAAAACCAACAGCATTTGCAACACCTTGACCTAAAGGTCCAGTTGTAATCTCTACACCATCTGTATGTTTATACTCAGGATGACCAGGAGTCTTACTTCCAGTTTGTCTGAAGTTTTTTAAATCTTCAACAGTTACATCAAATCCCCAAAGGTGAAGAAGTGAATAAACCATACCACTTGCATGTCCACCAGAGAAAACTAATCTATCTCTATTTAACCATTGTTGGTTTTTAGGATCTAATTTTAAGTGTTTACTTAAAACCGTAGCAATATCTGCCATACCCATTGGTGCACCTGGATGTCCACTATTTGCTTGCTGAACCATATCGCTAGCTAAAAATCTAATTGTGTCTGCTTGTTTTGCTAAAGAAACTTTGCTATGCTCGTTTTGTAATAATTGTGTTGACAATTTCTATTCCTGTATTTAAATTTTTCTATTATATCTAATTATTTAATTATAAATTCTTAAATAAATCTGTTGGGCTATTTTTAAGTCTTTGAACTTCATCACCAATATTATCTTGTCTCATAAAGTGTTCACCGATTAAAAATGCGTCACATCCTATTTCGCTAAGTCTTTTAATAGTCTCTTGGTCTGTCACTCCACTCTCTGCTACTATAATTTTACCATTTGGTATCATAGGGATAAGTTTTTCACAAAGGTTCATATCCATCTCAAAAGTTTCAAGGTTTCTATGGTTTATACCAATAATAGTAGCACCACAAGCCATAGCTTTTTTTAAGTCCTCTACATCGTGTATCTCAACAAGAACTTCAAGTCCTAAATGTAAAGCATAATCATATAACTCTTTTAACTCTTTTTTCCCTAGTGCTTTTGCAATAAGTAAAATAAAATCAGCACCATAAACTAACGCTTCAACAATTTGATATTTATCTATAATAAAATCTTTTCTTAAAAGTGGAGTCTCTACATATCTTCTAATACCAGTTAAATACTCTAAGTCACCTTTGAAAAAATGTGGTTCAGTTAAAACAGAGATTGCATTTGCACCACTTTTACTATATTGTTGTGCTATATCTAATGGATCAAAATCTTCTCTTATGATACCTTTACTTGGACTAGCTTTTTTAACTTCTGCAATTATTCTTATTGGTTCTTCTGGCGTTGCTGTTAAATATGGTTTTACATCTCTTGGAGGATATGGATTGTATGCTAAGCTTCTACCTAACCAATCTATACTATACTCTGCTTTTCTTTTCTCTAAATCATATTTTGTTTTTTCTATTATATCGTCTAAAATCATCTAATTTTTACCCTTTTTATTTGTTTTACAATTTTGTATTTTTTCCCAATGTGTTCTTATTTCAAGATCATTTAATCCAGTTATTTGTACAACCCTTTTCATGATTGTTAAAGCTTTTTTACATTTACCTAATTTATAATATCCCCATGCAAGTGAATCTAAATAAGCGATATTATTTGGTGTTGTTTTTAATGCAGATTTTACAAGGCTAACACCTTTTTTTATATCAATATCAAAATCAATAAGTAAATACCCATAGTAGTTTTGATAACTAGCATTGTTTATACCACTTGAAAGTGCTAACTCAAAGTTTGCAACTACATGTTTCATAACAGCTTTTTTATCTTTTGCTAATTCAAATTGGAACATTGCAATTTTACCCAGTAGTTCAGGCTTATTTGTTTGTTTATAAAGTACTCTAGTAAGTGCTAAAGCTTTTTTTAGTTGACCACTTTGCTCATATAAGTTTAATAGTTTTTGGTTATTTATTTTATTTTTTTCTAAATATTCTATAGCTTTATTAATATCTTTTTTTTCTAATAACGACACAATTATATTTTGAATCATAAGTGATGTTTTTTTCAAACTAGGATCTAAACTATATTTGAAATATATTTTATTTAAAATAGATAACATCCCATCTATATTACCTTGTTCTTGATATATTAACATCAGTTTATTACATACTTCAGTACTACAACCTTTTGTTTGTAAATATGTTTCAAGATATGCTAGTGCTACATCTTTTTGATTTAGATATGTATATAAAATAGTAGTAAGTTTTAAAAGTGTATATTCATTTTGATTTTTTGCATAAGCACTTTCATAATATTTTAATGAGTTTTTATAATCACCTTTTGCATAATAAATATTTGCCATTATCTCATAGTTTTTTGTTGTGTTATATTTTTTGAGAAGTTCTTTTGCTTTTTCTAAAGCTATATCTAGTTTTTGTATTCCAAGATATGCAATAATAGATTGCTGTATGAAATATTCGTCTTGTTTTACAAATGTTTTTGAACCATTTTGTGATAGCTCTAACATTTGATCATACTTTTTTAATTTATAGCTGTAAGTGATAGCTTTTTTTAGATATATTGCTTCAGAACTCATTTCATATAGTTTCTTATAATATTCAAGGCTATAGATGTACTTTTTATTATTTTCACTATCAAGTGCCATCATTATTAATAAATCTTCTTTATAGTTTACTTTTTTTTCAGCCTCATTTGAGTTGTACTGTTTTGCACAACCAATTGATGCAAAAAGAAGAACAATAAATAATACTATTCTACTATAGCTGGACATTCTTCTTTTACCTCTTCTATATTATCTTTAAAATATTCCCAAAATGGAAATGTTCTACACTGTGTAGGTCGTGCTTCATATATACTACATTGTTTTTTTGTTAAATCAAAAAATATACAAGCATAGTTCTCTTTAGAGATTAACTTTTCTCTTATGGAAAATTTATATCCAACTTTAAAAATATATTTTTGACCTAACTCATCTATTGTTATATTTAAATGTTTTGCAAGATTTTCTATCTCTTTTTTTGTAATCCAAATATAACCTGACTCCCCAATACAACAGTTGCCATCACACATTGCACATTTTAATTCATCGAATTTATAAGGATAATCACTATTTTCTAACATTTAATTCTATTTCTCTTTTTCATTACTTAATGAATCATTATATCTTATATATCCTTAACACTTAAATTGATTAAATTTAAAGTTATGGGAACTTCCAGGTAAATCTTACGAAGAAATAATAAAGTATATTATTAAATATAAAAATGATGGAGATAATGACAATGTCTACAGAAGATAAAGTAAAGATGCAAGAGGATATTTATAACAAACAAATGGATGAAGAGTTTGCGGATAATGAAGATGAACAAACAGATGATATAACTAGAACAATACCAAAAAGAGCAGTACCTGCTATGAAATGTGCTGCTGGTAAATGTGGAGCTGGAAAATGTGGAGGAGGAAAATAGAGTATAAGTAAATTATACTCTATTTTCAACTTCACACTTGATACTATGAGTTGAACACTTAGTATAAATATCATTTACCTCTTGTGTAAACTCTCCATTTTCATCAAACATTATTAGTGGGTTTATCACTTTTAGTTTAGATTTAGAACTTTTTCTTGCATATACCATAACCAAACTAGCCTCTTTTGATGGCTTTGGATGTAAGAACTGTATAGCTTCTATATTTAACTTTGCATTGTTTAACTCTACGATTATATTATGTATCTGTTTTACATCGTAACAGAAGAAAAACTTACCCTTAGGGGATAATAGTTTTGAGGCTTTTGATATAAACTTATCAAGAGGAAAGTTATCGTTATATCGAGCTATTTTCAAAGATTCATTTTCACTTTTTATAACATCATTGTTGTAAAATGGTGGGTTTGATATGATATAGTCAAAAGCTTTGCTTTCTTTAGTAAACTGTTTGTTTATCTCTATATCTAAAACAGAACCATGATACATATTATTTTGTATACCATTTACTTCACTATTTTTTTGTGATAAAAACTGAAAACTTTTTTGTATCTCTACTTGGTTTAAATTTAGCCTATCATAATCTCTTGCTACTAATAAACCCAATATGCCACTACCTGAACCTATATCAAGTAGTTCACCTTTTATATTTTTAAATTGTTCTAGGTTTTTACAAATAAAATTATATAAAAAATGGGTATCGCTATTGTAGCAATACCCATTAAGTGGCTGATATAAACAAAGAGTTTTAGTCAATTAGTGTAACTCTGAGTTTAGTTTAACTTCTCTTGTACTTCTCATAGCTACGTAAGTACCAGTAGTAGAGTCTTGTCTAAAGTGGATACCATTTAACCCTTGTAATCCATCTGCTCTCATTACATTTGATAATTTAGCTTCAGGGTTAGCTTCTTGGATTTTTGCCATTTCAGCATCTGAAATAGTGATTTTTGTTCCAGCAAATATAGAGATACCACCATCAACAATACAAGCATCACCAACAGGTATACCTGTAGTTGAGTTAGCACCAAGAAGTGTATTCTCTCCAATAGAGATAGGGTTTCCATCAGTTCCAGATAAAACACCAAGAATAGAAGCACCACCACCAACATCAGAACCAGCTCCAACAATTGCAGAAGAAGATATTCTACCTTCAACCATAACTGGTCCTAATGTTCCAGCGTTGAAGTTGATATAAGAAGCACCTGGCATAACAGTAGTTCCAGCAGCTAATTGAGCTCCAAATCTAACTTTTGAAGTATCAAGGATTCTTGTGTTATCAGCAGGGATGATATGTGATAAAAATCTTGGGAATTTATCTACCATATCAATATTAGGGTATTTTCCTGTTAGCTTAAGTGTTAATTCATTTGCTCTTAACCAGTCAAGTTCAATAGGAGTATTTCCTACCCATGCAACATTGTGTAATAGTCCAAATGCTCCATTTAAGTTAATGTTTCTAAGTTGTGCTTTTCCTGTAGATAAAGCATAAAGTTTTAAATATGCAGTTTCAACTGATGCAGGGTTTGCATCTTCAAAAATAAATACAACTTTAAAATCATTTGCAGTAAGACCTAAATCTCTTGGAAGTGTAGAAAGACTAGAGATAAGTTGAACATTTTTGTGATCTTCACCTTTAGCTTCAGGAATATAAGGTCTAAAACTTTCTATACAGTTAGTCATAAACTCATCACTAATATCTAAAACTAATTCACTTTTAGTAGTATCAATCTCAACACCAGCAGCTTTAAAAGCATCCATAAAGATTGCTGCACTACCAAAGTTTTCATTCCAGTTTACTACAGGGTATGTAGCTTGTAAAATTTTATCAGAATTTAACTGACCTCTATCAACTCTAGCAATACCAAAACCGATTGGATTTCTGTACCAAGATTGACCTTGAATATCTGCAACTTTTGCTTTAAACTCTTCTTTTGTATATATCATTATTGTTTCCCTATATTATAATTTTTTTGCATTATATCTAAAATTTACTTTTAAATAATTGTTTTAAATTAATAAAATATATTCTTTAAGTTTAAATTATAAAATAAATTTTACTGAAAGTATCGTAAGTTGTTATTGTATTATGTATCACTCTAAAAAAATTTAAGTGAAATCCACTCTAAATAAGTCAAGATAGCCAATGGAACAACGATAACTAAATATACCAATCTACTTCATAAATAGGCATATTTAAAATTCCAGATAATCTGACCTCTTGGATATAAAGACTAAACTTTAAAGCTCGAAAAACCGCAGTATCTACTTGTTCATTTTATTAGGATTTGTTAGTCTTTGCACTACTTTAAAGTTTAAAATAAACTAGCTTGTTGTGGTTTTCTTTCTTCTTTTATATGTTTTTCAATCCAAGAAATAAACTCATTTTTAAATTTAATACCTTTTATTTTTCCATGATATTTATCAATAATAAATAAATTTTCATATTTATTTGTTGGTATATAAATCTTATCTTCTTTTTGTATTATTAATTTTTGCATTAAGTATTTATTTAAATCTTGTGTTTTTTGAAATATTTCTTCTGCTTCATTTTTTAAATATTGAATAACTTCTGAAGCTGTATAACCATTACTTTCTCTATAAATAAATTCTATTTCATCTTTTGTGATTTTATTTAAAAATGAATTTTTATCAGATAAATAAATTTTAATTTTTTTATGATTATCTAGTCCACGAAGTATATTTGCATAACTTCCTTTGCTTTTGCTATCCCATACAGTAAAAGTAAATTCACTATCTATCGTCATAGCTTTATCTTTTTCTTGTTGTCGTTCTCTTTCTCGTTTAATATTATTTGGAACTTCAATATATTTGATTTTAAAATTTTCACTTGCTTTATATCTTGGAAATGTAGAAATTGAATAAATAGTTACATTATAATAATTTAATAATAAACAATATTTTTGTACTAAAATATCAATTCCTTTTGCATCTCCAACTAATATTTCAAGGTTTTGCTCACAAATTTTAGCAATACTATTTTTTACTTCTTGTGATAGTTTTTTAATAGATATCGAACCACTTATAAAAACTTTATTTTTCATCTTTTTACATCCGTTACAGGTATAAAGAAAAAGTTTACTTTTTTGTTAAAATCATATAGTTTATACATAGTTTCACACAAAGAAGCACTTGTACCCATCACATCATCAATAAGTATAAAATTATCATTAGTATTTGACTGGCTTAAATCTACAAAATATTTATTAAATTCTTGTGTTGATAAATTTGTTATACTTTTGCTTGATACTGAACTATTTTTAGAAATATTTGCTTTTAATGGTATGGTATTTATTTTAGATAATTTACTTGATATTTCATCAGGTACTTTGGATTGAGATGGAATATATGTTATATTTAGATTGGTATAATTTTCTTTTAAATAATTAATATATCCATTGAAATATGAGATTATTTCATTTAAATATAACTCTCGTATTTCTTCTGTTATTGGTTTATTAGTTAAATATTTTATTTTATATATTATATTTCCAAATCTTGTATATGATTGATGTTCTCGACCATTATATTCAAATGTTAATATGTGAGTAAAAGGTACTTTATTAAATCCTTCTAATATTTCAAATTCTTTATAAAAGTCTAGTATTATACCTTGAGCAATTAAAGTTTCTTGAAAATATATTTCACAATGTAAGTGATTATTTTTAAGTGTACTATCTTGTACATAGTTAATTATTTCATTATCAATATTAACTGGAACTTTTTTTGCTTTAATTATAATTTTAAAATCATTAACAACCATAACCCAACCTTTTTATTTATATTATTTTAACATAAAATATTTAAGTTAACAACAAATTCTATTTATAGTCTTAAAGTTACAGGTAAATCTTACGAAGAAATAATAAAGTATATTATTAAATATAAAAATCAAGATTTAATGAAAAATTTGGGGGTCTAAACACCCTTATTTAAAAAATTATTTTCCATAATTTACTAAGTAAAAATCAACTATTTTAATCTTCAATCCTTTATTAAATCCATTATGTATATTCATTA
>JAYEPG010000198.1:0-6712 GCA_034723795.1 Campylobacterota bacterium | reverse complement strand
TTTTATGAATAAACTTTTAAATATTATGCCAATACCAGTTTTTATCAAAGATGAGAATTTTAGGTATATTAAATGTAATGATGCATTTTGTGACTTTTTAAATTTATCAAAAGATGAGATAGTTGGTAAATCGGTATATGATTTAGCTCCTAATAATTTAGCAGATGAATATCATAAAAAAGACCTTGAACTATTAAAAGTTGATAAACAGTATTATAAGTCAGAAGTAAAAAAAATAAATAGTGATATGATATTAAAAGTTGAATTTCACAAAGCCTCTTATTATCATAATCATAAATTTACTGGTATTTTAGGGGTTATTGTAGATATAACAGAACAAGAAGATAAAAAATTAGAACTAGAAATGGAGATTGCAACTAAAACAATAGCAAATATATCTCAAACAAAACAGTTTGAAGATGAACAATTGAAAAATATAAAGTTTACTGCTATTGGACAATTAGCAGCTGGTATTACTCATGAGATAAATACACCTTTGACATATGTAAAAGGTAATTTTGAAATGATTAAATATGACATTTTAGATTTACCAAACAATATAGCAAAAGAAAGAATGTTAGAAGATTGTGAAAAGGTTATGGATGGTATAAATAGATTATCAAATATAGTAGAATCTATGAGAGAGATGTCTCAAAAATCTAAAGAAGCGAAAGAGGATACAAATATTTATCATACACTTATTACATCATTAACATTACTATATAATAGATCAAAACAAATATCAAATATAAAAGTAAATGGTGAATTGTTTACAATTGGTTTTGACAAAGATAAAGAGATCTATTTGTGTTGTGTGCAAAAACAAAGAGTTGAACAAACTTGGGTTATTATTATAAACAATGCACTTGACGAGTTAGTAAAAGTTGATAATTTTGAAGATAGACTTATTGATGTAAATATTAATTGTACAAATGATAATAGATATATAGTTATAAAAATAAAAGATAATGCAGGTGGAATACCTAAAAATATTATTAATAATATTTTTGATCCATTTGTAAGTAGTAAAGAGTCAAGTGGAATGTGAGTTGGCTTAAATGTTGCCAAAAAGATTATAGAAGAACAAAATGGAATAATACGAGCATACAATGAAGATGATGGTGCAGTATTTGAAATAAGATTAGAGTGTGGGAGTTGTAGTACAAAATGTTAGAGAAGAAGTGTGAAGATAAGTTGCGAACAAAAATTGCTTTTATTGGTGATATTGTAGGTCGTCCAGGGAGAAAAATAGTAAAACAGAATCTTGAAAATTTAAGAGAAAAATATAATATTGATTTTGTTATAGCAAATGGTGAAAATGCTAGTCATGGTTTTGGTCTTACAATAAAAAATGCAAATGAACTTTTTAATTGTGGAATTGATTTTATTACAGGTGGAAATCATACTTGGGATAAGAAAAAAGATATGCTAGTATTGCTTGAAACAAAGCCAGTAATAAGACCTGATAATTATCCCCAAGGTGTTGCAGGAACTGGAGTAAAAATTGTAAAAATAGGTGTTGTAGAGTTTGCTATTATAAATCTTATGGGGATATATACTATGCCACAAGTTTTAAACCCTTTTACCCACGCACAAGAGTTGATTGCTAAGTTAAAAGATGATGGAATAAAACATATTTTTATAGATTTTCATGCAGAAGTTACATCAGAAAAACGTACAATGATGCAACTATTAAAAGGTAAAGTTAGTGCAATTTGTGGTACACATACTCATGTAGGTACAGATGATTTAGAGATAACTGATGGGACATTTTATGTAAGTGATGTTGGATTAACTGGTTGTAGAGATAATGTAATAGGTATGGATAGTAAAGTGCCAATTCAAAAAGCATTAACAGGGCTTGGGGGTCATTTTGATGTACCAAATAGTTGTAAATCTATAATGCAAATAATAATCATGGATATAGATGAAGATGGAAAGGCAGTTGATGCTTTTAAAGTAAAACTATATGATAATAAAGAGCCAGTTATTTCCAATGCTTTGATAAATTAAACTAAACTAAATGAAATTAAAAATTAGATAGAATCTTCACAATTAATAAAGGATAACTAAAATGATAATTATTCCACAAACAAAAGGTGGTGTTGGTAAATCAACAGTAGCAATGCAAGTAATTGCACCTTATTTATATAAAAAACATGGTAAAAAAATCACATATATTGAAATTGATGATGAAAACAATGACTCTCAAAGTTTTACAAGAACAGAGATAGTAAACAAAAAAATGTTATCTACAAATAAATTAACAGAATTAGATGAATTAATACTTATGGATGATAATCATGAAGTTATTGTAGATGTTGGTGGAAATAAAACATCATCATTAGTTTTAGATGAGATAGCAAAAGTTGGTACTTTTGGAAATGTTAAGTGGATAGTTCCTATGGGTGATGGTGAACTTGATGGTAAAAATGCAATTGCTACTATGAAGAAGCTGCGAAAAATTGAGAGAAATTCAACTGATAATCTATTTTTTGCTTTAAATAGAGCAATATCAAACGAACAGGACTATTTAGAAGAACAATTTATAAACTTTTTTGGACATAAATATTTGGGTAGTGATTCTACAATCCAAGATTTTGTAAAAGATCCTAGATTTTTTGCAGTAAAAAATGATAAAGTTATCACTATGAGTAGATACCTAGGTAGTACAGTATGGGAGATGGCTCATAACAATACGGACTTTGCTCAAAAAGCTGTAGAAGCTAAAGAGTCTGGCGATATGGAAGCTGCTAGAAAATATCTATTTTTTAGAAGACTTCAAACTGAATCAAAAGATTATGTATTAGGTACATTAAATGGAATTTTTTGTCAGTTAGATAAATGGATAACTATTAAATAATGAGCGATATGAGTTTTAAGCAAGCAAAAGAGTTGGCAGAACAACTTGAGTTTGCTGAGATAACATTATCTAAAACATTAAAACAGATCGATAGAGCTTCAAAGAATTTTGAAAATAGTTTAATAAAACAAGAAAATATACTAAAATATGTTCCCGAAGCAGATAACAAATTAAATATGATGAAGCTAGTTGTTGCTGTGAATATTGGATTTATTATAGGGTTAGTAGTATCAAAATATTTATTTTAAGGTAAAAAATTGGCAGAAGAAAATAGAGACAATCAAGAAGATATAATAAAAATGTTTAACGATATTGCTAAAACATATGATTTAGCAAATAGAGTTTTAAGTATGGGTATAGATAAAACATGGAGAAAAAAAGCTTGTAATATGGCTTTTAATTTTTATGGAAAATCGCATATAGATAGAATAGTAGATGTTGCGTGTGGAACTGGTGATTTGATGATTGACTGGGAAAATGTAGCAAAAACAAATGGTATTGAAATAGATGAAATTATTGGTGTTGATCCTAGTGTTGGGATGATGGAAGTTGGAAAAACTAAAATACCACACAGAAAAAACTCTTTTGTAGAAGCAGGTGCCGAATCTATGCCACTAGAAGATGAAAGTGCTGATTTTATATCTATATCTTATGGTATTAGAAATGTTGTTAAAAGAAAAGAGGGTCTTGAAGAGTTTGCTAGAGTTCTTAAAAAAGGTGGACTTTGTGTAATTTTAGAATTTACTAAAAATGATAAAGATGATTTTGCTTCTAAATTAACAAAATTTTATATGAATAATCTTATGCCACATATTGGTGGACTTGTTTCTAAAAATAAAGATGCATATACATATTTACCAGAATCAATAGAAGCATTTATAACAACTAAACAGATGTGTGAAGAGTTGAAAAGTGTAGGACTTGAGCCTATTTTTGTGCAAGGTTACAGTTTAGATATGTCTACAACTTTTATAGCAAGAAAAATATAGTTTGAATTCGCCAATAACAGTAAGTACCCTTAATGAACAAATTAAGGGCTTACTTGAAACTACTTTTACAACAATTTATGTTGAGGGTGAAATATCAAATTTAACACATCATTCAAGTGGACATATATATTTTAGTGTAAAAGATAAGAAATCTACAATCTCATGTGTAATGTTTAGAGGAAATGCACAATATCTAAAATTTCGTTTAGAGGTTGGACAAAAAATTGTTATTAGTGGAAACTTAACAGTTTATGCACCAAGAGGAAACTATCAGCTTTTAGCTCAAAAGATTGAGCCAAGTGGAGTGGGTGCATTGGCTTTAGCTTATGAGCAGTTAAAAACAAAACTTCAAATAAAAGGTTACTTTGATAAATCATTAAAAAAAGAGTTACCAAAATACCCTAATGAGATATATGTTATCACATCAAATACAGGTGCAGCAATAGAGGATATGAAAAAAATTCTTAGCGTTCGTTACCCTATGGCAAAAATGATTTTATTACCTACAACAGTTCAAGGTGAAAATGCAAAATTTGAGATAGAAAAAAATATTAAAAAAGCTGATGATTTAGCTATTAAAAACTCTAAACAAAATATATCAAATCTAATTATTGTTGGAAGAGGTGGTGGAAGTATAGAGGATCTTTGGGCGTTTAATGAAGAGATAGTAGCAGATGCAATATTTAGTGCCAACACTCCAATTATAAGTGCTGTAGGTCATGAGTCTGATTTTGTAATATCAGATTTTGTTGCGGATGTAAGAGCTAGTACACCATCAAATGCAATTGAAATATCTACACCAAATATAAATGACTTAAGAGTTTATTTGGATAGTATAAGTGATGACTTTACACAAAATTTTAAAAGAATTGTATATACACAAGAACAAATTGTTAATCATCTTTATTCTAGTTTTGAACAACACTCTTTAGATAAAAAATTTGAGTTAGTACAGTCAACAATAAAACAATTAAAAATCCAATATAAAAATAGTTTTGAACATATATTAAATGTAAAAACACAAAATATAAATATCTTAAAAAATAATTATGAATTAAATCATCCAAATAAAAAAGATAAAAAAGGTTTTGTTCAAATATCACACAATAACAAAGTTATAAATATATCAGAGTTAGATGTGGAGGATATAGTATCTCTTCAAAATTCTAGTTTTGAACTAGAATGTAAAATTTTAACAAAGAAAAGAATATAATTTAAGTAAAATAGAGATAAAATATAAAAATATTTAATATCTAAGGGAAAAATATGCAAAAAACATCATTAGCATCAAAAGTTAATAAAAGATTATTAGGGTTTGTATTATTAATATCATTATTTGGTACGGGTTTTATTATATATCAATTAGATAAAGCTACTCAAACTGTTTATGAATCAATAGTAAAAGCACTTCAAACACAAATAAAAACAAAAGAGATGGCAAAAGGTAAAATAGGTATGGCAACAGCAGTTGCAATAGCAAATGACCACGATATGAAAACTGCACTTATTAGTAATAAAAGAGATAAAATCGTTACTGATATTCAAAGGTTAACAAAAACTTTTAAAGATGGTACTCCTTTTAAAAAAGTTAAAGTACATGTGCATACAAAAGATGTAAAATCATTTGTAAGATCATGGAAGCCATCAAAGTTTGGTGATGATTTAAGTTCATTTAGGGATACTATTCTTAGTGTGAAAAGTACACAAAAACCTTTGTTTGCAATTGAAGTTGGACGAGCTGGCTTAGTAATAAGAGGTTTATCTCCAGTTTTTGATGATGACAATAATTATATAGGTTCTGTTGAGGTTATTCAGGGCTTAAATAGTGTTGTTAAATCATTGGCAAAAGAAAAAACAGAACTATTAATTCTTATGGATGAGAAATTTAAAAGAGGAAATGCTTTAACTTCAGAATCTAAAGTTCAAAACTATTATATCTCTCAATCAACTATAGTTGATCATTTTGTAGAAAGTGTTAATTCACTTGATTTAGAGATATTAAAGACACAAGGATTTGTTTCTTCAAGTACGCACCTTTTTGTTTCTGCTCCAATAAAAGATTTAAAAGGTAATGTTGTAGGTATGTATGTAATGGCTAAATATCTTGAAGATATTGATGATGCTATAGATGTTACAAAATTTTTAGTTTATATGATGTCTGCACTTACGATGTTTATTGTACTTTTAATGATGTTTTTAGTAAATACTATCTTAAAATCTACACTAACAAAAGAGTTAAAGATATTTAATAAATCTTTAGATCATTTCTTAGATTTCATATCTTTTAAATCAAATCAGTTTAAACCAACAGAGATAGAAACATATGATGAGTTAGGGCAACTTCTTCATAGACTAAATGGTATTGCTGATACACAAGATAAAAAGTTAAAAGCTGATATGCAAGTAATGGGTGAGATTATAATTACTACAGATAAAGTAGAACAAGGTATTTATAAATGTAGAATAAAAGCTACAACAACTAACCCTATGATTAATACTCTTGCTGTTACAATTAATAAAATGATTGATGCAATGGAAAGAGATATGAGTCAGTTAAAAAATACACTTGAAGAGTACGCAAATGATGACTTTAGAAATAAAGTAGTTATAAATCCAATGCTTAAAGCAGATATGCTAGCAGTTATGAATAGTGTAAACGCTTTAGGAGATGCTTTATCAAATAGCGCAAAAACAAACCTAAGTAACGGTGAACACCTAGAATCAAACTCATCAACTATGACAGACTCAGTAAATAACCTTGCAGATAAAGCAAGCCAACAAGCAGCATCTTTAGAAGAAACAGCAGCAGCTGTTGAAGAGATTACAAGTATCACTAGAAATAACGCAAATAATACAACAC
>JAYEPG010000197.1:5514-6773 GCA_034723795.1 Campylobacterota bacterium | reverse complement strand
GGATTTTTAGCTTATTTAAGTTATTTACCTTTTAAAAATAGTCCTAAAAAATATGTTCCTATTACAGATTGGATTATGGGTCTTTTATTAGTTTTATCTATTGCATATTTAATATATGCCCAAGTATGGGACTCTGAAGCTTTTGAGATGAGACTTGGTATCCCAAATCAACTTGATTTAATAACATCAATTATAGGAATTGTACTTTTACTTGAAGCTACAAGAAGATCACTTGGTCCTCCACTTACAGTTGTAGCTACTCTAGCTTTGACTTATGCTTATTTTGGTGCTGGTGATTATGGTGGAGCATCTTTAAATAAAATAGTTTCACATATGTGGATCACTACTGAGGGTGCTTTTGGTGTTGCTATTGGTGTAAGTGCTACTATGGTGTTTTTATTTGTACTTTTTGGTTCTTTGTTAGAGAGAGCTGGTGCTGGTAACTACTTTATTCGAGTTGCATTTTCACTTATGGGTCACTTTAAAGGTGGTCCAGCAAAAGCAGCTGTTGTATCATCTGCTATGACAGGTATGATTTCAGGAAGTTCAATTGCAAATGTTGTAACAACTGGAACTTTTACTATTCCATTGATGAAAAAAGTTGGATTTTCTTCTGAAAAAGCTGGAGCAATTGAAGTTGCATCTTCAACAAATGGTCAGCTTACCCCTCCTATTATGGGAGCAGCTGCATTTTTAATGGTTGAGTATGTAGGTATACCTTTTGTAGAGATTATTAAACACGCATTTTTACCTGCAATTATCTCATATATAGCTTTAGTTTATATTGTACATTTAGAAGCATTGAAATTAAATATGCAAGGTATGACAAAAAGAGATGTAGATAAGATGGATAAAAGAGGAAAGATGATTGGAATACTTAGTGTTGTGATTGTTTTAGGATTTTTATCTTGGATTCTAGGTCCTATTGTTGATTTTATTAAAAATATCTCAGGAGAGTATACATTTAGTTCTATTTTGGCATTAATTACTATTTCATATGTTGTGCTTATATACTTCTCATCAAAAGTACCTGATTTACCTGATGAAGATATTGTTCATCTTCCTAAAGTTGGAGAGACTGTAAAATCAGGACTGCACTACTTATTACCAATTGTTGTTCTTGTGTGGTTACTTACTGTTGAGAGGTTATCTCCTGATTTATCTGCATTTTGGGCATCTATTTTTATGATATTTATTGTTTTAACTCAAAAACCACTTATTGACTTCTTTAGAGGAAAAGATAAAGTATTTGCTAGAGT
>JAYEPG010000197.1:0-5414 GCA_034723795.1 Campylobacterota bacterium | reverse complement strand
GTATCTGCTGTTATTGGTATGCTTCTTTTTGCAGCTGCCACACAAGGTTATTGGTTTGTTAGAAATAGATGGTGGGAAACTATTTTACTTTTAGCGCTTACATTTGTAATTTTTAGACCAGGATATATTTGGGATAAAGTTCAAGCTCCATATGATAATCTTCCAGGAAGCCAGATATTTAAAGTTGCAGATAATATGAAAGCAGGAGAGCGACTACATTTTGTTGTAAGTGGTGAAACTTTAGAGGGTGACCAAAGAACAATGACTTTTGCAATACCATTAGCCGAAGGTAAAACAGGTCAAGAAAGAATCAATGAAACAGGATTAAGACTTGATGATTTACTTGGACCTATGGAAGTTGCTACAATTACACCTATAAACAAACAAATAGAAGCAATCAAAACAGCTGGAGTTGATAGTGGTTGGATAGTAGAATCAGTAAGGGTAAAAACTGATAGACTTCCTAAACAAATAGTTTTAATACCTGCATTTATAATAATGTTTTTAATGATATGGTTACAATTAAAACGGAAAGAGAAGGTAATGACATGATTGAATGGATAATAATAGTAGGACTTGTAGTAGCAATGTATATTATAATATACAAATATGAAAAAAAGATGGATAATATACATAAAATTGTTCAGGACCATAAAGAAAAATTAGATATGCACCATCAAAAAATTGCAAAAAACCGTGAACATATAAATGAAAACTATGAAAAAATTGGGACAAATCATTCAAAAATAAATGATCAATATAGTCAAATAGAAAGAATGTGGATAACTCTACCAAAAGATAAAAAAGAGAGTTAAATTTGCCAATAACTTTGGCAAATTAATTTTTGTCAAATATTATTCCAAAACAGCTACCTTTTGGGTTGCTTTGAACTTTTATATTCGCACCCATATTCTTTTCAATAATAATTTTTGACATATAAAGCCCTATACCTGTACCGTTTGCATCATCTTTTGTTGTAAAGTATGGATCAAATATTTTATCTATTAACTCTTGTTTTATCCCTTTTGCATTATCTTTTAGTTTTATATTTATGGTTTCATCTTTATATACATCTATTGTGATTATTGGATTTTTTATATTATCACTTATTAGGGCATCTTTTGCATTTGATATTAGATTTAGAATCACTTGTTCAAACTCATTTTGATAGCTATTTATAGTTATAGTTTTATCTATATTTTGTCTTGTTTTTATATTATATTCTTCAAGCATCGGTTTTGTGATTTGGCAAACTCTTTGGATAGAGTCATTTATATTAAACTCTTGTTTTATCTTATTTGGTTTAAAAAATGTTCTAAAATCATCTATCGTTTTTGACATATACTCTAACAAAGTTTCTACCTCTTTTGACTTTTTATTCATAAGTTCAGTGTCTAGTTTATTTAGTTTATGATGAAGTTTTATATTCATCATAATTGCACCTAGTTCGCTTATAGGTTGTCTCCATTGGTGGGCTATAAGACTTATAATTTCACCTAATGCTATAAACTTTGACTTTTGCATAAGTATCTGTTCTTGTTCTTTATTTTTTTCTAGCTCTTTTTTAACTCTGCTATCAAGTTCTCTATTTAATATTGCTAAATCTTTTGTAGTTTTTTTTACCATTTTATTTTTTTCATTGATAATATTTTCTATCTTTTTACCAATAAAATATACTATTATCATAGCTACTATTGATAGTAAAAAAAATATAAAGATGTTTTGTTGTATCTGTTTTAGAACCCTATTTTTTAATGCAACTTTTTTTATAATAATATTTTGCTGAATATCATCATCGTATATACCCTTTGCAATAATCCAATTTAAAGGTTTATAATATTTAAAATATGATATTTTCTCTTCAATCTTTTGTGTTGTAGTTTTTTTATAAGCATATGTTACTATAGAATCCCCTTTGTATCGAATATCCTCCATAAACTTTTCTCTAAAATTAAATCCATTTACATCTTGATAGTTTGTAGATATATACTTTCCAACTATGTCAGGTCTATTTGGATTTATAATCATCTTTGCAAACTTATCACCACCGTTTTTATTTATTGAGTTATAAACAAATACATAATCACTTTTTTGTTTATCAAAAGATATAGAATCAAGCCATACTTTTATCTCATCTCTTACTTTTTGTGTTTTTAACTGTTCGAAAGTATACTTGTATTCAATCATAGATATTAGATGATTTATATCTTTTTTTAAATCTTTTTTGTGTTTATTTATATTTTCATATTTTAAATCTTTAACAGCAGCATCATATTCACTTATCTGGTTTTTATAGTAAAAAAGTGATATTAATAATGTATTTGATAAAATAATCAAAATTGTTGTAGTCATAATAATTTTTGATATATTTTTATATCCAAACCAATTCATAAGGAGCCTTTACGTGAATGATATTATTTTAAATAAATTAAAGAATTATACCCTATTATTTGTTGAAAATGAAAAAGGTATTCGAGAAAACTTTGAAGAATTTTTTAATTTATTATTTAAAAAAGTATATATTGCAGTTGATGGTATTGATGCTATAGAGGTTTATAAACAAAATAAAATAGATTTAATTATCACAGATATAAAAATGCCAAATATGGATGGAATAGAGTTAGTTAAAAGAATCAGAGGCTTAGATAAAGATATATCAATAGTAATTATATCTGCACATACAGATTTAGATTTACTACTTCAAAGTATCCCATTAAATTTAGTAGAATATATTGTAAAACCTTTAACCCAAGAGAAACTATGTAGTATGTTTGATAAGTTTTTACCAAGTCAAATTGATAATTATATTTTTGATAAAGAAAGAAATCAAATCAAAATAGATAAAGAAGTTTTTGATTTAAGTTTAAAAGAGAGTCTATTTTTAGAAAAACTAAAACAAAGTGATAGAATAATATCATATGAAGAGATAGAGTGTGATATATGGGATGGAAAACCTATGAGTCAAAATGCATTAAGGTTATTTATCAAAAATCTACGTAAAAAACTACCAAAAGATTTAATTAAAAATGTTCCAAGTCAAGGTTATATTCTAAATAAATAACAAATTGCCATTTTTTTATATAAATTAAAATATTTATACTATAATTTTCAAATAATATATAAAAGGTAACTTTATGGCAAAGAAAAAATCATCAACATTTGAGTGTCAACATTGTGGAGAGCAAAGTGCAAAATGGCTAGGGAAATGTCCTAGTTGTGGAGGTTGGGATAGTTTTGTTGAACTAACAGCTGATCAAAAAGAGGTGATAAAGAAAGTTGCAAAAGCTACATCTGAAAGTTCAAAAGCAACACCAATAACTAAAATCCAACAAGATAATATCACAAGGTTTTCAACACAAAATGATGAGTTTGATTTAGTCTTAGGTGGTGGTTTAGTACCTGGTAGTTTAACTCTTATTGGTGGAAGTCCAGGGGTTGGAAAGTCAACACTACTTTTAAAAATAGCTGGAAACCTTGCAAAAAGTGGTAAAAAAGTACTTTATGTTTCAGGTGAAGAATCAGCAGGTCAAATTAAAATGAGAGCCACAAGACTAGATGCAAATGAAGATGACTTATTTCTATTATCTGAAATATCACTTGAAGCAATTCAGGATGAACTTTTAAGACAAGATTATGAAGTAGCAATTATAGATTCAATTCAAACTATATATTCAGATAAACTTACTTCAGCACCAGGAAGTGTTTCTCAAGTACGAGAGATAACATTTGAACTTATGAGAAAAGCAAAAGAATCAGAGATTGCTATGTTTATCATTGGGCATATTACAAAAGATGGTAGTATTGCAGGTCCTAGGGTTTTAGAACATATGGTTGATACTGTTTTATACTTTGAGGGTGAAAGTAGCAAAGAGATACGTATGTTAAGAGGGTTTAAAAATAGATTTGGTAGTACAAGCGAAATTGGAATATTTGAGATGACTCAAAAAGGTTTAGAGAGTGCAAAAGATATAAACAGAAGATTCTTTGATTCTACTAAGGCTCAAAGTGGTAGTTGTCTAACAGTTGCTGTTGAAGGAAGTCGTGCTTTGATTTTAGAAGTTCAAGCTTTAGTAACAGAATCAACATACCCAAATCCAAAAAGAAGTGCTACAGGATTTGATACAAATAGATTAAATATGTTATTAGCATTACTTGAAAAAAAACTTGACCTACCTTTAAATGCCTATGATGTATTTATAAATATAAGTGGTGGTATAAAAGTTAAAGAGAGTTCTTGTGACCTTGCAGTTGTTGCAGCAATAATTAGTAGTTTTAGAAATCGTCCAATTTCAAAAGAATCAATTTTTATAGGTGAAGTTAGTTTAACAGGAGAGATAAAAGATGTATATAGTATGGAAACAAGATTAAAAGAAGCATCATCTCAAGGTATTACAAAAGCAATTATTGCAACAAAACCAACCATAAAAACTAATATGAAGTGCTTTGAGGTTGATGAAGTGGTTAAGATGTTGGAATTATTTTAAATAAAAATTTATAATCAATTGTCACATATAAGTCACATTTAAGCTTATAAGTTATTCTTTAATTTAATATTGTTATAATTTCTGTAAAGTCTTAAAAAAGTAGTAACTAGATACTACAATGGAGTTATAATGAATATTGCAAATAAGTTAGAGTCTTTAATTGAAAATCAAAATATAGATGGTGTATGTTACGGTGGTAATATTAGAGATTTAAAGTTAAAAGAGGTTAAAAAACATTTTACTCTTGAATCAAATGATGATGTAATGGGTCTTATAAACTGTACCCTTTTTGGTCCATTTAAATATGGTCTTGTTATTACAGCCCAAGGATTAACTTGGATAAATCAGTCAGCAAAAAATATAAAAGAAAATTTAGATTAGTCAACATTGATTAATATAAAAAATGAGATAAAAGTAGATGGTTCAAAAATATTTTTTGGTAATTTAGGATATCTTGATATGATGGAAAGTAGAATATGTACTGCAAAAAATGCATTTAAATTATTTCACAAACTATTAGAGTTTTTATCTTTAAATAATAAAAGAGAAAATCACACTATACCTGATACAGTAAATCAATTAGTAACAATATCAGATAAAAAAATATACTCTAATATAATGCCAAAACTTGTTGCATTGTTTATTATTGCTGATGGAATTATTGCAGAGGATCAAGTTGATTTAGCTACAGAATTAATAATGCATGAAGAGTTAATTGATGAAAAAGAGGAAGCATTTTTACTTATAAAAAGAACTATGGATGATATGTTGACATATATTGATAAATCGTTCTTTGTATTTCAACTTAAAATGAATTCTTTAATAAATGAAGTTTCAAATATAAATAATAAGCTACATAAAGACAGACTTATTATAATTATAGAGGGTATGTCAAAAAATACAAAGGGATTTGGAGAGATGGAGACAGTT
>JAYEPG010000196.1:0-6815 GCA_034723795.1 Campylobacterota bacterium | reverse complement strand
AAAATAGTTAAATAAAGATACTATTAAATCCCCTTTAGATTTTTAGATAAAAAATCATTTTATCTGTTGATTTGCTAAATTTTAGTAGAATATGAAAAATTAAAAGGAATTAACATGGCAACAGCAAGTGCAAGACATATTTTAGTAGAGAGTGAAGTTATTTGTAATGATTTAAAAGCAAAGATAGCATCAGGTGAAACAACATTTGAAGATGCAGCAAAAGAGTATTCTCAATGCCCTTCAGGTGCTGAAGGTGGAGCTTTAGGAACTTTTCCAGAAGGTGCTATGGTACCAGAGTTTGATAAGGTAGTTTTTAATGATGAAGTTGGTGTAGTTCATGGACCAGTACAAACACAATTTGGTTACCATCTACTAGAAGTAACTGAAAGAAACTAAATATAACTATTTCTAATAAAAAAGGTGGTGTAAAAACCACCTTTTTTTTATGCCGTATTTTGTAGCTTAACCGTATATTTAGAACAAAATAGATAAAATGGTAATAATTACAAATTAAAAGGAATATATCATAATGGATATTTTATTAGCAAGAAAAGAGCTTACAACAAAACCAAAAAAAGTAAATTTTGAAAAACTATTAGAAGAGTTAGCACAAAAAGAGGAAGAAATTTTTTATTTTGATAGAGATAATTCTCATAAAGATATGATGGCTATAGTTGATAAGTTTGAAGAAGCTGGTTACTCTGTACACTTTAGAGAAGTTAAGTATGGTTTAGCTGATGATGAGTATCTATACGAAATTCATTCATTATAAAAACTAAAATATTATGAGTAAAAAACTTTTTATTGAAACTTTAGGTTGCTCAATGAATGTTCGGGATACTGAACATATCATTGCAGAACTTAGCGTTCACGAAAACTATGAAACGACGCAAGATATAGAAGATGCTGATTTAATCATCATCAATACTTGTTCGGTGCGAGAAAAGCCTGTTGCAAAACTATTTTCAGAGCTTGGAAATTTTAATAAAAAGAAAAAAGATAGCGCAAAAATTGGTGTTTGTGGGTGTACTGCAAGTCACTTAGGAGAAAGTATTATTAAGCGTGCACCTTATGTAGACTTTGTTGTAGGTGCTAGAAATGTTTCAAAAATATCTTTTGCAGTTAACAACCCAAAAACAGTAGCTATTGATATAGATAACGATGAAACTACTTACGAATTTGCTGAGTTTAGAAAATCAGTTTATAGAAGTAGTGTAAATATCTCACTTGGTTGTGATAAGAGTTGTACTTTTTGTATAGTTCCTGCAACAAGAGGGGATGAGATAAGTATCCCAAAAGAGATTATAATCAAAGAGATACAAAGATCAGTTGATCAAGGTGCTAAAGAGGTTTTTTTACTTGGTCAAAATGTAAATAATTATGGAACACATTTTTCTGATGGTCGAGATAAAACTAATTTTACATCTTTACTTCAAGATATATCAAAAATAGATGGTTTGGAAAGAATCAGATTTACTTCACCTCACCCTTTACATATGGATGATGAGTTTATAAATGAATTTGCAACAAATCCAAAAATATGTAAACAAATCCACGTACCTTTACAAGCTGGAAATACAAAAGTATTAAAAGATATGAAAAGAGGATACTCTAAAGAGTGGTTTTTAAATAGATGTGAAAAGATTAGAAATTTAGTACCTGATGTTAGAATTAGTACTGATATTATTGTTGGTTTCCCTGGTGAAACTGATGAGGAGTTTTTAGATACTATTGATGTTATACAAAAAGTAAAATTCGAAGCGATATTTAATTTTAAATATTCACCAAGACCACTTACGGTAGCCGAAAACTTGCCAAATCAAGTTCCAGATGATGTAGCAAGTGCAAGATTACAGCAAGTTATAGAACTGCATAAAACACATCAAGATGAGCATATGGCAAAATATCTTGGAAAAACTTTAAAAGTTTTATTTGAAGATTTAAAACCAAACGGTGAAGTGTTTGGTTTTAGTGATAACTATGTACAAGTTTTTGTTGAGGGTAGCGAAGAGTTACTTGGAAAAATTGTAGATGTTGAAATTATAAAAGCAAATAGAACATCTCTTACTGGAAAAGTGTTATAAAAAAGAAAATATTAGGCTTTATTCAAACAAAGATATTGCCTTATATATTACAACTTATTGTTAGATTTATACATCTAACAAATAAGAAAGTTTATCATTATCCATCCTCTTTCAATCCAGAATCAGAAAATTTTATTGTTGCTATGTGGCATGGTGATTTACTAATGCAACCACTAAACTATAGGCACTTTAAACCAAATGGTGATATTAAAGTTATAGTTAGTGAACATAGAGATGGTGAAACAATAAGAAAAGTTGTTGATCATTTAGGTGTTGGTGCTTTAAGTGGCTCATCAACAAGAGGTGGTGTAAAAGCATTATTAGGTGCTATTAAAGCACTAAAAAGCAATATTGATGTAGCTATTACTCCTGATGGACCAAAAGGACCAATATATAGTATAGCAGATGGTATAGTTGTAATTGCACAAAAAACAAAATCTAAAATATTGCCTTTTAGTTCTATCCCTAAATCATATTGGCAACTAAAGTCATGGGATAAGTTTATAGTACCAAAACCATTTTCACAAATTGATTTTTATGTAGGAGTTCCTTTTTCTATAGAAGATTTGGATATGGAAGATGCAAAAAAAGTTATTTATGATAAAATGATGGAGAATCAACTAAAAAAGGTGTAGTTTATGGATAAAAGAATATTACTTGTAGAAGATGATATTATCTTAGGTGAAACTATTCATGAGCTTTTAGAATCAGAAAACTATTTAGTTAAATGGGTTAAAGATGGTCAAGAAGCACTTGATGCTACATATCATAACTCTTATGATATATTTTTATTTGATTTAAATATACCATTTATAAATGGACTTGAACTTTTAGACGATTTACGCAAAAGTGGTGATAATACACCTGCTATAATAATAACAGCAAATGTGGATATAAAATCTATGAAACAAGGTTTTGATATAGGTGCTGATGATTATATAAAAAAGCCATTTGATATAGATGAACTACTTTTAAGAATAGAGGTTGTGTTAAAAAAATCATTTAAATCATATAATCAAACTATCACTTATGGTGAACTTAACTATGATACTAAAAAACAACAACTAAATAAAAATAATACCCCTATACATTTAAGTCCAACAGAGACGATATTATTTGAATATTTTATAAAAAATTTTGATAAAATTTTATCAAAAGATGAATTAATAGCACATACACATGAAGATTTTGAAGGTAGTGATGCTGTTTTAAGAGTACAAATATCTAAGTTGAAAAAAATTGGTTTAAATATTGTAAATATTCGAGGGGTAGGGTATAGATGTGAAAAAATATGAAAAAATATCATTAGTAAAGTTTACATTTATATACTTTTTTTCTACTGCTTTTTTTGTTATTTTATTAGGTTATTTATACTACGGACAACAAAAGAATCAGATGTTACAAAAATATACAATGAAAATGCACGATTATTCTATGCAATTAAAGCAAACAGCTTTTAGATACAAAAAAGATGGATATAGTTATGCTATAGAAGATAAAAATAGATTTGTATATCAACTTGCAACAAAAGAGAGTGAGTATTATAAAAAATCATTTCCATTGTTAAAAGGGACACAATCTATAGTTGTAAGTGTAGAGAATAAAATAATTCAAGATGAACTTTATAGTATTCAATTATTTACTATAATACTGCAAGTATCTTTAATAATTTTATTTTTACTTTTAAGTTTATTTTTAGCCAAATATTCATTAAAACCAATGAATGAAACAATTTCACATCTTGATAGATTTATTAAAGATTTAATTCATGATTTAAATACACCCTCAACATCGATTTTATTAAATATAAAAATGTTAAAAAAAGATATAGATAATCCAAATCATTTAAAAAAACTAAATAGAGTGGAAAATAGTGCAATTGCTATCTCATCTTTATATAAAAATTTGGAGATATTATTGCATAAAGGTTTACAAAAAAATGGTGTAGACTTATTTAAATTATTGGATGAAAAAAAAGATAATTGTAATATTTTATATCCAAATATTACATTTAATTTAGAGAAAAAAGAGATGTTAGTAGATACAAATGAAAAAGCAATAAGTAGAATAATTGATAATATTTTATCTAATGCTTGTAAATATTCAAAAGAGAAAGATTCAGTAATTGATGTAAAATTTGAAAATAAGATATTATCTATTATAGACAATGGAAAAGGGATGCTATACCCACAAAAAATATTTGAAAGAACATATACAGAAAATAATAATGAAAGTGGTCATGGTATTAGTATGCATATAGTTCACAGACTGTGTAATGAATTATCAATAGATATACAAATATCTTCAAAAGAACATCATGGAACTACAATTGAACTTAGATTTTAATCTACCTAAATTTTTAACAAAAATACTAGATAAGATAGTTGCTAAAGGTGGAATCCCTATTTTAGTAGGTGGGATGGTTCGAGATTATTTTCTTGAAATTGAGTCAAAAGATTATGATATAGAAATTTATAAAATAGATACCATACAAAGCCTAATAGAGATACTAAAAGAGTTTGGTGATGTCAACTTAGTTGGCGCTAGTTTTGGTATATTAAAGCTAAATACTAATAATATGGATATTGATTTTTCATTTCCAAGACAAGAGAGTAAATATGGAATAGGGCATAAAGGATTCAATATAAAAATCAATAGTGAGCTTGATTTTAAAAGTGCATCTATTAGAAGGGATTTTACTATTAACTCTATAGGTTATGATTTTAAAAATAATAAGATTTTAGACCCTCATAATGGCATAAATGATATTAATAAAAAAGTTTTAAAATATGTTGATAAAATAAGTTTCATAGAAGATCCTTTGAGAGTTTACCGTAGTGTTCAGTTTAGTGCAAGATTTAATTTTATTTTAGATGCAGATACAAAAAAGTTGTGTAAAGATATGGTAGGCTACGATGAGTTTAATAGTTTATCAAAAGAAAGGATTTTTCAAGAGTATAAAAAACTTTTACTAAAATCTGATAAACCATCTATAGGTATAAGTTTATTGCGAGAATTTAACTTAAACAGTTATGATAATAAGACCTTTAAAGATATTGATGATATGGTTATTTTTAAGTTAAATGATACAAAAGAAAATCTTGTCTTGATGTTTTATTTTATTTATGAAACTTTAGAACAAATTAGTGATGATAAGAGATTAATCAAAGATATTATTACGTTAAAAAAGTTTGAAGTACCTAAAATATATTTATATAAAATAAAAAATGTAAAAAATAAAGCAGAATTAATAAGTAAGAAACTTAATATTATGAGAAATATGCCTTTACCTTTTGTTGGAGGAAAAGAGCTTATATCTCTTGGATATAAACCAAGTATTGAGTTTAAAAGTATACTAAATAGAGTATATCAACTACAACTTGATGGAGTAATAGCATCTAAAAATGATGCTATGATTTATCTAAATAAAATATAAATTTTATTTAAATTCAGTTTTTTTCTTTGAAAATAGTTTTCCAACACCTCTTGGAATCCATAAAATTATATATACAATCAATGTATAAACAATAGGATGTTCCCAACCTAAACCATAAGAACTAGCATGTGGTAGTGCTTGTATATGTGCTATTGGATGATCTATCCACTCTTTAAAATGCATACCTATTGCTAAAAATAAAAATATACCAATAAGTATAATTAACTCTTTTTTCATAAAATTCCCTTTATTTTGTAAATCTTTTATACATATATTCTGCCATCTCTACGCTAGAATATTCCATACCCATCTTAAGTATTTTTCCTCTATTATGTTCCATAATTATATGACCATTGTCATTTTCAATATCTACTAAAGATACTTTAATCTCTTGTTAAGTTTGCCCGATCATAGATGGTGTCAATTTATCGGTATTTCCAGAGCCATCAGAACTATGACACTCTATACACATTTTATTATAAATTTGTTCCATTGTGTATTTATCATCAGCAATTAAATTTGATGTAATTGTAGATATAAATAATAATGATAGAATTGTTTTTTTGTTTAACATAACATTACCTTTTTTAAAATGATACCAAAAAAGCCCTTGATAATTTATCAAGGGCTTTAGTAGTTATTGACTTTAAATCTTAATGATGTTCCTCATCAAGATTAAATGCTTTTGTACCTACATAATACATAAGTAAACAAAGACCAACACCACCAGCACAAATAGCCATCTCCGCAGCAGATGGAAAATACTCAATCCAAGTTGGAGGAAGTTGATATTCAGTTTTCTTTAACATCATTAGAGGTTTTAATTGAGTATCATGTACAAGATTATATCTCATAAAGAAAATACCAACCATACCACTTAAAGATACCCAGAAAAATAATACAGGGCTTTTACCAAAATCTTTTAATATTATAAGTAAAGGTATAATCATAGCAAGTACAACTTCTGCTTGAAATGAAAAACTATTTAAAATATGGATTGCAGTATCAGCTTTTCCTGGAACACCACCATAAATATCTGTTAACATTTTCCATGTTACAAAAAAGATTAATATTGATATTAAAAGACCTTGAATTTTTGCAAGTCCCTCTAGCATTGTTTTTACTTTTTCTGGAAATTTTAATCTATATCTAAATCCCATAATTATAAATGCTAAAAAAATACCTGTAATAAATGCTGTTAAGATAAAATATGTTGGATAAAACACACCTTGTGAAATACCTCTAGTATTTAAAAATCCAAATACTCCACCAAGATTTGAGTGAGCAGCAAGTCC
>JAYEPG010000195.1:0-6880 GCA_034723795.1 Campylobacterota bacterium | reverse complement strand
AGCAGAGGTTTTAGCAAAGTATTTAGATAAAGATAAAGTTTTTGATATAGTAAATGACCAAAAACCTAAAAGTGAAGTTCCAGAGATTTTTACAAAAAACACTTTAAAAGCATTAAGTGCAATAGATAATGCAATAGAAGAATAATTTCATGGATATAATTAGATATATAAATCTTATAAAAATATCAGCAATGAGATATAAACTTCAAGATATTTTTGCATTATGTTTAGATATTGAACAATCTGCAAATGATAAAGATACTCAAAGCTGTATTAGTTTTGTAAAAGTATTAAAAGGGATAGTTTAAAATGAGAAAGTTTTTATTTATAATATCATTTATTGTATCTGTATCATCTATTACAATGTTTTTAATAATAGAAAAAAACTCTAGAGTTGATGTATTGGTTAAGAAAACCAAAAAGAATCACAATGACCAGATAAACTCTGCAATTTATCAATACAAATCTTCAGCAAAATTTATTTTTGAATCACTTGTAAATAATGAAGAGGTTTTAAAAATACAAAACAATGGTTTAAAAGCAACTACTATAGAACAAAGAGATAAATATAGAAAAGAGTTACATAAAAAACTACTTCCATTTTATTCTGATTTAAAAGAGTATGGAATAAAACAGTTCCATTTTCATTTTCCAGACTCTACTAGTTTTTTAAGGTTTCATAAGCCAAAAAAATATGGAGACAATTTAAAAGATATAAGATACTCTATAGCTGTTGCAAATAAAGAGTTAAGAATAGTAGAAGGGTTTGAAGAGGGTAGAATTTTTAATGGATATAGATTTGTTTACCCTTTGATATATAAAGGTGAACATATAGGTTCTGTTGAGACTAGTATCGGTTTTAATGCTATAAATAAAGTATCAAAAGATAACTACAATACGTATCAATATATGATTTTAAATAAAGATATAATAAAAGGTAAACTATTTAGTGGAGAAAGAAAAAATTATGAGAAAAGTGATGTAAATAAAAATTTTTACCATGAGATAAATTCATTTGTAAATTATAAAAATGACTTTGATAATAGACAACATATTATCTCATATGATATTTTTAAAAAGTTAAATATAGAGCTACAAGATAGATTATTAGATTCTACTCTTTTAGAGTATAAACATATTGTTGAGTTTATAAAAATTTATGATATATACTATTTTGTTAGTATTTTGCCAATACAAAATATACAAAATGAAAATATTGGATATATCTTATCTTATGAGAGATGTGATTGTGTAAATGGTATAGAATATGAATTTCAGATTAAAGTTGCCCTTTTAATAATACTTTTTATAAGTTTATTAATATTCTTATACAAAAGAGAAAAAGCAAGAATAGAACTAGAAAGATTAAATAAAATCGCAAATGAACAACGAGATATGGCAAACCAAGCCACAAAAGCAAAGTCAGAGTTTTTGGCAAATATGTCACATGAGATAAGAACACCTTTAAATGCAATATTAGGATTTATAGATATATTAAAAGAGGAAAGCCAAGGTAGAAAGTCAACAAAATATATCGATATTATAAAAGATTCAGGTCAAAATCTTCTTCAAATTATAGAAGATATTTTAGATTTTTCTAAAATAGAGAGTGGAAAACTTGATATAGAAAAAATAGATTTTGATTTAAAAAAAGAGCTAGAGGTGATTACTTATCTATTTGAGGCTAAGTGCTCTTCTAAAAATATAAGTTTATCTTTGGTTTTTGATGATAATTTACCAAAAGTTATAAATAGTGACCCTTTAAGAATCAAACAAATAATAGCAAATCTTTTAAGCAATGCTATAAAGTTCACTAATGATGGAAAAAGGATAGTTGTCAAAATAGCTTACAGCAATAATAAAATAAATATAAGTGTAAAAGATGAAGGTGTCGGAATAGCTTCAGATAAATTAAATCATATTTTTGAAGCATTTATCCAAGAGGATAGTTCAGCAACAAGGCAGTATGGTGGCAGTGGATTGGGTCTTAGTATTAGTTTAGAGTTAACAAAGCTTTTAGGTGGAGAGTTAAAAGTAAAAAGTGAAGTTGGTGTTGGTAGTGAGTTTTATTTTTCTATACCTGCTGTTTTAGGTGATGATATAAAAGAGGAAAAAAATATATCTACGGTAATATTATTTAAAGATAAAAAAATACTTTTAGTAGAAGATAATAAAGCAAATCAAACATTTATGAAAGTAATATTAAAAAAACTAGGTTTAGAGTTTGATATTGCAGAAGATGGTTTAGAAGCTATAGAATATTTTAAAAAAAACGCCCCAACGGAAGTAACCTTGGGTTGTAGCTATGATGCGATACTAATGGATGAAAATATGCCAAATATGGGAGGCATTGAAGCTACTAAACATATCTTAAAATATGAGCAAGAACAAAACCTAGAGCATACTGCAATAATAGCATTAACAGCAAATGCTTTAAAAGGTGATAGAGAAAGATTTTTAAGTGCAGGGATGGATGAATACTTGACAAAACCAGTAGATAAAAATAGATTAAATGAGATATTAAAAAGTTTTATAAGTAAGGAAAAATAATGGATAATATAAAAGTATTATATGCAGAGGATGATATTTCTATTGTACAATTTGTAAAAGAATTGTTTAAGAAAAATAGTGAATATTCTGTGACCTATGCTAAAAATGGGAAAGAGGCATTAAATTTATACAAACTTAATAGTTTTGATTTAGTTATAACTGACATAATGATGCCATTAATGAATGGGTTTGAATTAATTGAAGAGATTAAAAAAATAAATTCTAAGCAAGTATTTATGATGGTAACAGGTCTTGAAAATAAAGAAGATTTAATAAAAGCTATAGAGTTAAGGGTAAACTTTTTTATCGAAAAACCAATCAATCCTAAAAAATTTATTAAAACTTTGGATGAGAGTATAGAGACAATAAATCAAAGTAGAGACTTAGAACTTTCAAATCTTTTATTAAAACAGTATAAGGATGTGATTGATAAGAGTACTATTCTTTCAAAATCAGATAAAAAAGGTAAAATAACTTATGTAAATGAACAGTTTTGTAAAATATCAAAATACACTTATGATGAGTTAATTGGAAAACAACATTCTATTCTTAGACATCCTGATGTTCCTGCATCTACATTTAAAGAGATGTGGAAAACAATAGAGTCAAAAAAAACATGGAGAGGTATCTTACCAAATATAGCAAAAGATGGCTCTACATATATTGTAGATGCACTTATTTTACCTATTTTAGATACAAATAATGAGATTATAGAATATGTAGGAATAAGACATGATGTTACTGAGTTAGAACTTTATAAAAAAGATTTACAACAACAGCTACATTTAGCAGTCCAAGAGATAGAAGATACTCAAAAAGAGGTTGTATTTACAATGGGTGCAATTGGTGAGACTAGAAGTAAAGAGACTGGAAATCATGTAAAAAGAGTTGCTGAGTATTCGTATCTTTTAGCTATATTATCAGGTCAATCTGAAGAACAATCTCAACTATTAAAACTAGCTTCCCCTATGCATGATATTGGAAAAGTTGGAATACCCGATGATATTTTAAATAAACCAGGAAAACTAACAGCACAAGAGTTTGGAATTATGAAAACACACTCGCAGTTAGGGTATGAGATGCTAAAAGGATCTTCAAGAGAGATACTAAAGACCTCTGCAATAGTTGCACACCAACATCATGAAAGATGGGATGGAAGAGGGTATCCAAATGGTTTCAAAGAGGAAGAAACTCATATCTTTGGTCGTATAACAGCAGTTTGTGATGTATTTGATGCATTAGGAAGTGACAGATGTTATAAAAAAGCTTGGGAGTTAGATAAAATCCTTGACCTTTTTAAAGAGGGAAGAGGTACACAGTTTGATCCAAATCTAATAGATTTGTTTTTTGATAATCTTGATAAGTTTTTAGTTATTAGAGATAAATATATAGATTAGAAATAAATAGGAATATATATGATAACTAATAATAAAACTTTAAAACTATCAATAATAAGTATTATTATATTTATTGGTAGTTTTATATACTTTGAATATACAATGGTGCAAAAATATTTTATTCAAAATTTACAAAAAGAGCAAAAATTAGTAGTAACCGTATATAATCAAAATTTAAAAGATATAAACTACAGATATACAAAAAGAGTTCAAAATATATTTACAGATGAAAACTTTATCAAAGCTATAACTACAAACAATAGAGAACTTTTAAAAGGGGTTATATTAAAAAAATATAAAAAGCTTCAAGAAGAAAATAATTATATAAAAAAACTAACCTTAACAGATATAAATAATATCACACTATTTAGAGCTCATAAGCCAAAAGAATATGGTGATGATTTAACAAATATTAGACCAATAATCAAAAAAGTAAATGAGATAAAAAAAAGCCTATATGGTTTTGAAACTGGTAAGCATGGGATACCTTATAGAATCACTGTACCTATAGTCTTAAATAATATTCATTATGGGGTATTTGAACTTGGTATCTCAACAGCATATTTTTCAAGTAATATAAATACACTTACAAATAATAGTGTAAACACAACAGTTCTTTTGGATAAAAAGGTTTTAAAATATTTTGTAAAAGATATGAATGTAGAAAATTATCCTATAAAAAGAGGATATGTAGCACCAAAGTTTAATCAATTTTTTGAACCACTATTAGAGTTTATTGATTTTAATAATAGTATAACACAAATGAAAATAGATGATAAATACTATTTAGTAAATAGTAGTTTTAAGATTAAAAGTTTTGATAAAACATCATTTGGAATGATACTTGTAGCTTATGATATAAGTGATGATATTTATACTCAACATAAGGAGATAATAAGAGTACTTCTTATAATGATTTTCTTTATTTTGACAATATATACAATTTTAAGATTTTATGAAAAAGAGTTAATAAAACAAAAGAAATCTTATGAGATGCTATTTCAAAACTCTACTGATGGTATCTTGATAATTAAAAATAATAAATTTATTGATTGTAATAACTCTGTTTTAAAAATGCTTAATTGTGAGGATAAAAATAAGATACTTCATGTTCATCCATCAAGCTTAAGTCCAAAAGTGCAACCAGATGGTCAAGATTCATTTTTAAAGGCAAATGATATGATAACTAAAGCATTAGAAAATGGTTCACATAGGTTTGAATGGGTACACAAAAGAAAAGATGGTGAAAACTTTTGGTGTGAAGTAGCTTTAACTTCTATGCATATAAATGGTGAGGATATTATACATACTAGTTGGAGAGATATTACATCAGTAAAAGATAGTGAAAAAGTAGCACAAAATATAATTGAACAAAAAACAAAAGAGTATAAAATAGCTATGCAAACTGCACAAAATGCAAATAATGCAAAATCCCAGTTTCTAGCAAATATGTCACATGAGATAAGAACACCTCTAAATGCCATTATGGGATTTATAGAGTTACTTAAAGAAGATGAACAAAATGAAGATAAGAAAAAATATCTAAAAACTATAGATAAGTCAAGTCATAATCTTTTAGAAATCATAAACGATATTTTGGACTTTTCTAAAATAGAGAGTAACCTAATAGAATTAGAGTATAGAGACTATAATCCTTTGGATGAATTTGAATCAATAGTGGAATTATTTAAAGCTAGAGTATTAGAAAAAAACATAACTTTTGATATAAGCATAGATAAAAATCTACCAAATCATATAAATAGTGATGCACTTAGGATAAAACAAGTAATAATAAATCTTTTGTCAAATGCTATTAAGTTTACAAGTGCCAATAAAACAGTATCTTTTAAAGTGGAGTTTAAAGATAATACTTTAAGCGTGTATATAAAAGATGAAGGTATTGGAATAGCTAGTGATAAACTACAAACTATATTTAAACCATTTACACAAGCAGATAACTCAACAACAAGAAAATTCGGTGGAACTGGACTAGGACTTACAATTAGCTCTGAACTTATTAAAGCCTTAGGGGGGAAATTAGAGGTAAAATCCCAACTAAATATAGGGAGTGAATTTTATTTTGCCATCCCTGTAAAAGTTATTGATAAAGAGATAAGAAGAGATACAGAAACGATTAAAGATGAAGAAAAATTAAGTGGACATATACTTCTTGTAGAGGATAATAAAGCAAATCAGATGTTTATGAAAGTTATCTTAAAAAAGATGGGCTTCACATTTGAAATAGCTAACAACGGTCTTGAAGCACTAGAAAGATTTCCAAAACTAACTTGCCAAAATGGAAAAACAAAATATGATGTGATACTTATGGATGAAAATATGCCAAATATGAATGGTATTGAAGCTACAAATAGAATCCTAGAGATTGAAAAAGAGTTAGATCTGCCACACACACCAATTATAGCACTAACAGCAAATGCTTTAAAAGGTGATAGAGAAAGGTTTTTAGATGCAGGTATGGATGAGTACTTAACTAAGCCTGTAAATAAGAAAAAGTTAGTAAACATTTTAACTAAGGTTTTAAATGATTAAATTAATAGTTATTCCATTTAAAACTTATGGTTGTATCTCTTAAATGGTGGTAAATGATGGGTCTTGAAATATTGATTTTAAATTTAATTTTATTCTTTATTATGTTGTTTATAATAATATATTTAAAAAATAAGCTTAATTATACAATAAATCAAAGTGAAATAACCCAAAAAAAATTAGAAAAAGAAAAAAGAAAACTAGATGAGATGTTAAGTATAATACCTGTACCAATTTTAATAACAAATAATAAAACTAGAAAAATAGTTTTTGCAAATAAGTATTCATCGATACAATATAATATATCCCAAGAAGAACTTATAGGTATGTATATTTCTGAACTATATACTAGTGACAATCAAGCCCAAAATATATTAAATGCTATG
>JAYEPG010000194.1:0-6913 GCA_034723795.1 Campylobacterota bacterium | reverse complement strand
GAAAGATTTTAAAAGAGAAGTTTGATTTAAATATTGCTGGTGGACAAGATCATCTAAAAGGTAAGATTTTTAGAATAAACCATATGGGTCTTGTTGCTGATTATGAAGCTGTTTGGGCAGTAAATGCTGTTGAAAAAGCACTTGATGAGATAGGTGTAAGAGTATTTGATGGTACAGCAAACAAAGTTTTTATGGAAACTACTTTTGAAAAGTAAAATATTTATAACTCAAGGAGTTACAAAGTGATTTTTGAACATGAAATACCAAATGGGAGTAGATTATACTTTGGTTCAACAGCTAAAGCTAAAAGAGAGTTAGAGTATAAAGCTAGTAGTTATCTTTGTAATAACGGATTTGAAGAGATAGTTACTCCAAATTTTTCATACTCACAACATCAAAGTATAGATAATGATAATGAACTTATAACTTTAAGTGATGAATCAAACAATATCTTAGCTCTAAGAGCAGATAGTACACTTGATGTTGTAAGAATTATTACAAAAAGATTGGGTCGTTCTACGGAGCATAAAAAATGGTTCTATATTCAACCAGTATTTACATACCCTGCAAATGAAACTTACCAAATAGGTGCTGAATGGATTGGGTATGATAATATCTCTGACATGATAAACCTAAACTGTAATCTATTAGGTGAATTAAATGTAGATGCTTTTGTTCAAATAGCAAATATAAATATACCTATGATTATCTCAAGAGAGTATAGTTTAGATATAAACCTATTTAAAAATGGTGAGATAGGTTCACTATTTAATTTAAATCTTGATTGGTTAACCGCATTAATTCAGGTGACAAATACAGCTCAACTAGAAGATATGATGGATATGATTCCATCTGTATTAAAAGAAGAGTGTAAAAAACTTATAAGTATTGGAAATGGAGTAAAACATAAAAATGTAACTATATCTCCAATATATTATAGTGCAATGAAATACTATGATAATATATTTTATAGAGTATTGAATGATAAAACAACAATAGCCAAAGGTGGCGGATACAAAAGTAATGGAGTAGACTCTTTAGGGTTTGCTTTATATACAGACAATTTATTAAAAGTAATGGAAGGTTAACAAATATGAGCAAATGTGATGTAATCGTTGGTATACAATGGGGTGATGAGGGTAAAGGTAAAATAGTTGATAAACTTGCCCAAGAATATGATATGGTATGTAGAAGTCAAGGTGGACATAATGCTGGTCATACTATCTGGGTAGATGGTGTTAGATATGCACTTCATTTAGTACCTTCTGGTATTTTAAATCCTAGAGCTATAAATGTTATCGGTAATGGTGTAGTTTTAAACCCTGCATCAATTATTAAAGAGATGGAACAATTTACTGAAGAAAGTTTGCCAGGGCAATCGACTTCGTCTACTTTTGAAAATCTTGAAGGAAGAATTTTTATCTCTGATAAAGCACATTTAAATCTTCCTTATCATAGTTTAATTGATATTGCTAGGGAAAAGCTTAAAGGTGAAAATGCTATTGGAACTACTGGAAAAGGTATCGGACCTGCATATGCAGATAAGATAAATAGAGTGGGACATAGAGCAGATGCACTTTTAAATCCTAAACAATTATGTTCAGATGTAATGGCTTATTTTACTGAAAATAAGGTAATCTTTGATGCTTTAGAAGTTGAAGTACCAAATGAAGCAGATCTATTAGCAGAACTTATAGAATATAACTCTAAACTTGGAGTATTTATAACAAATACTACAAATATGGTTTGGGAAGCTTTAGATGCTGATAAAAAAATACTTCTTGAAGGTGCTCAAGGGACATTATTAGATATAGATCATGGAACTTATCCTTACGTAACTTCAAGTGCAACTGTAAGTGCTGGTGCATGTACTGGTCTTGGTATTGCTCCTAGAGATATAGGTACTATAACTGGTATTGTTAAAGCATATACTACAAGAGTAGGAAATGGACCTTTCCCAACTGAAGATTTTACAGATGCTGGTGAGACTATGGCAGATGTTGGTAAAGAAGTTGGAACAACAACTGGTCGTGGTAGAAGATGTGGTTGGTTTGATGCTGTTGCAGTTAAACATGCAAGTAGATTAAATGGTTGTGATCAATTATCTTTAATGAAACTTGATGTTTTAGATGGTTTTGAAACTATTAAAATTTGTGTTGCTTATGAAGTAAACGGTGAAACTATTGATTATATGCCGTCAAATATGGATAATATCACTCCAATATATGAAGATATAGCTGGATGGGGTAAAGTTGAAGGTTGTAGAGTTTATGAAGAACTTCCAACAACTGCAAAACAATATATTGAAAGAATTGAAGAGTTAACAAAAACAAAAGTTGGTATTATTTCTACGTCACCTGAAAGAGAAGATACGATAATCCGTTAAAAAAGAGTGAACAGTTTCACTCTTTTAGGATTTGAGCCTGAAGTGATGTGCATTTATGCACCACTGAAGGGATCCGTTAAAAAAGAGTTTTAAGACTTTAGCCAAAAGTGTTGTATCTTTATACGACACTGTAGGAATTAGATAAATAATAAAAGGATAATATTAATGAAATTAAAAAAACAACATAGTTCGTATATTGCAAGAAAAATTACAAAAGATTTAATAAATACTGACTTCATTGAAATTAGAAAAGATAAAGCATTAATAACTCAAGTTTGTGAAGATATATTAAATGATGATATTCAAAAAGAGATAGATCTTGATATAGCAGTTGATGAACTTCTTGAGGATCAAGAGTCTGAAATAGAGTTTTATAAAGCTGACTATAGACAACTATTTTGGATGACTAAAAAAAGAATGGCAAATGAGTTTGGTGTAAACTTAAACTTTGAAGATAGATTTTCAAATATTGCACATTTGATTATGGATTATTTATATGAAGAGGATTTTATCCATTTTGAAGTAAATGATAATCAAGTTAAAAATATCATCTCAACATCAATAAATGACTTTATTAAAGGTTATGATGAAGCTGATACTGCAGCTTATGAAAAAATAAAAACATACAAAAGAAAACTAATTCCAGGTACTGAAGATTATGATGCAGTATTTAATAGATTGTATGAAGAAGAGTTAATTAGAAAGGGGCTTATATAATGGAGAATATCTATATATATTTAGAAAATGGAACATATCTGACAGCTAAATCATTTGGTGCAACTGGAACTCAAGTTGGTGAGATTGTATTTAATACATCTATGTCAGGTTACCAAGAGATTATTACAGATCCTAGTTATGCTGGTCAATTTGTAACATTTACAGCACCAGAAATTGGTAATGTTGGTGTAAATGAAAATGATGCAGAAAGCAATCAAGCACATTGTAAAGGTGTGTTTGTAAGAGCATACAATGATGAATATTCAAACTTTAGAGGTGAAAAATCACTTGCAGCTCTTTTAAAAGAGAATGGTACTTTAGGAATTTGTGAAATAGACACAAGATACTTAACAAAAATGTTAAGAGACAATGGTGCTATGATGATGATTGCATCTACTGAAATATCTGATAAAGATGAATTAAAAAAACAACTTGAATCATCTCCAAGAATAGAAGATATAAACTATATAGAACAAGTTTCAACAAAAACAAGTTACATACATAAAAATGGTGCTTGGAATATGTCAACTATGGCATACAACAAAGCAGTTATGTCAGATAAAAAAGTTGTAGTTATTGATTTTGGTGTTAAAAGAAATATCTTAAATGAGCTTGTAGAGTCTGGACTTGAAGTTGAAGTGATACCAAGTGACTTTAATGCAGATGATTTAATCACACAATATAAAGATGGAAAAATCGGTGGAGTATTCTTAAGTAATGGTCCTGGTGATCCTTTAACTTTAACAAAAGAGAAAGAGCAAGTACAAAAGCTTATCAATCAAGATATACCTATGTTTGCAATTTGTCTAGGTCACCAAATGCTAAGCATCGCTCATGGTCACGATACATACAAACTAAAATTTGGTCAACATGGTGGTAACCATCCAGTTAAGAACAAAAAAAATGTAGTTGAGATTACAGCACAAAATCATAACTATAATGTACCTGATAGCATTGAAGAGATTGCAGAATTAACACATATAAATCTATTTGATAATACAATAGAAGGTGTAAAATACAAAAATAAACCAATCTTCTCAGTACAACATCACCCAGAAGCTAGTCCTGGTCCACATGAGAGTAAATATATATTTAAAGAGTTTGCAGACTCTATAAAATAGAGTATATAGAAAATTCAAGGACAGCTTTTAAGTTGTCCTTTTTTATTAATTAAAATTAAGTATTTTTTAACAATACCTACTATAAAATACTATTAGTATCAAAATAAAATACTAAAAGGTGAATAATGAATCCATTTCAATATCAAACATTTTGTATTGGTGAAACATTTTGTTCTAGAGAAAAAGAGATATTGTTATTGAAACAATATATAAGTACTGGAAAAAATGTTTTATTGTATTCAAAAAGAAGATTTGGAAAATCATCACTTATAAAAGAACTATTTGAAAATAGGATAAATAAAGATGAATATCTTACTATTTATATAGATATTTTTGATATTATTCAATCAATTGATTTTGCTAACATTACATATAAAGCTATTGCTTCAAGTCTACCATCAGATTTTAAAAGTATAATGAAACAATTAAAAAGTATGTTTTCAAAGGTAAATTTTTCTACAACACTTAAAAACAATGGTGAATTAGAATTTAAACCCTCTATATCATCTTTTGATTTTGATGAACTAATGGCAGATATTTTTAATGGATTATTAGAGTATTCTACAAAAAATAATAAAAAACTTGTAGTAGTATTTGATGAGTTTCAACAAATAGCATTGATAAAAGAGAAAAAAATAGATGCAATAATACGAAAATATATACAAGAACATCAAAATATATCATATATATTTACAGGGTCAAAAAGGCATATATTAACTCACTTGTTTAGTAAATATGATGCACCATTGTATGAGATGGCAAATCATATGCAATTAGACCCTATAGATATAAATGTGTTTTATGAGTTTGTAAATCAAAAGTTAAATAATAGATTGCCATTTGAATTATTTGAATATATTTATAACTTGTGTGATGGAGAATCAAAGCTAATTCAGGAGTTTGGGTATCATATGTTTTTTAAACAAGATGATATAATGACAGATGAAATTATTGAAGATATTTATAATTTTATTTTAGATGAAAAGACAGGGCATTTTAAAATGATACTTGATAGATTAACTATTCCTCAAAAAATAGCATTAAAATCTGTTACTATAAATGATGGAAAACATCTATTTAAAAAAGAGAATCTTTTTAAGTTACAAACTACAAAAGCATCATTAAATAGTGCAATAAAGTTTTTATATAAAGATGAATTAATAGATAAAGAAGATGAAAAATATTTTATAAGTAATAAAAGTTTTGAATTATGGTGTAAAAGAGAATTTACAATATAAATTTATAAAGGACAAAAATGGAAACAATAACATTTATTGGTAATGGAAATATGGCATTATCGATTGCTCAAGGTTTAAAAGAAACATTTAATATTGAGGTTGTAGGTAGAGAAACATCAAAACTTGATAAGTTTGAAAAAGAGTTAGGTGTAAAAATAGAAAAAATAGTTATGAATCATTTGATATGAATGATAAAAAAGTTATTTTATGTGTAAAACCAGCAAATATTAAAGAGGTAGGTGTAAGATTAAATGGAACTGCTAAAGAGTTATATTCAGTTTTAGCTGGTACTACAGTATCAACTTTAAAAGAGAATATTAAATCAAACTCTACTGTAAGGGTTATGCCCAATTTAGCAGCAAGTGTTGCCGAATCAATGACAACAATGACAGGTGATGTAGAACTTAAAAAAGAGTCTGAAGAGTTATTTAAAGCTATTGGTCAAACTTTATGGTTAAGTAGTGAAAAAGAGGTTGATATTGCAACTGCAGTTGCAGGTAGCGGTCCTGCTTATTTAGCATTGATACATGAAGCCTTATGTGATGGTGCTGTAAAACAAGGTATGAAAAGAGCAGATGCAATAAATGTGGCAAATGGACTTTTCAAAGGATTTGGCGATTTAATAGCTACTATTCATCCTGCACTTTTAAAAGATGGTGTTATGTCTCCAGGTGGAACTACTGCAGCTGGATATAGTGCTTTAGAAGAAAATGGTGTAAGAAACGGATGTATAAAAGCAGTTGAAGCTGCCTTTGAAGTTACTCAAAAGTAAGGAAAAAAGATGGAACAATTTTTAAAAGATGCAAAAGATGCAAGTAAAGTAATCTCAACTTTAAGTGGACAAATAAAAAATGAAGTATTAAATAAGATGGCTGATGCTTTAGTTGAAAATATCAAATATATTAAAGAAGAGAATAAAAAAGATATGAGTGATGGGATAAAAAATAATTTAAGTTCTGCACTTATGGATAGATTATTATTAAATGAAGACAGAATTAATGGTATGGCAACAGCAATAAGAGAGATTGCGAACTTAAAAGATCCAGTTGGAAGAGTACTTGATGGATGGATAGTAGATAATGGACTAAATATTCAAAAAACATCTGTACCAATTGGAGTAATTGGTATTATTTATGAAAGTAGACCAAATGTTACAAGTGATACAGCAGCTTTATGTTTTAAAAGCGGGAATATTTGTATTTTAAAAGGTGGGAAAGAAGCACAATACAGTAATGCAGTAATTGCTGAAATTTTACAAAAAGTATTAAAAGAAAATGATTTACCAATATCAGCAATATCTCTTTTACCTGATAGTTCAAGAGAAGGTGTGGCAAATTTAATTAAACAAGATAAATATGTAGACTTAATTATCCCAAGAGGTGGAGAAGCTTTAATTAAATTTGTGAGTCAAAATGCATCGGTGCCTGTTGTAAAACATGATAAAGGTTTAT
>JAYEPG010000193.1:0-6913 GCA_034723795.1 Campylobacterota bacterium | reverse complement strand
TAAACCATAGACCAAGAAAAAGTTTGGGATTTAAAACTCCATTTGAAGTATTTATGAAGGCATTTTCAAAGAAAATGGTAGCATAATTTAGGTGAAAAATTGCGGTTATTTTTTGAATTGGCGTTTTAAAGATAATTTCTGGTAGTTTATTTGATCTTCTTTTTGATTGAAATTTTTTACTACAATCATTACATTTATATCTTTGTACACCTCTGCGAATACCTATTTTTTTAACATTATTTTTCTTACAATTAGGACAAGTTTTAGTGTTTTTTTACAGTCATTTGTAAATAAATCCTTTTTAAGCCCATAATACCTAAGCTAGCTTAAGTTTTTAGACCCCCAAATTTTTCATTAAATCTCATTTACTAGTTTGCTATCAGATACTTGCATATTTTAAATTTTTATTTTGTAACTAATTCTATATTTAAGTCTTCAAAATCTTCAATAAAGTCTTCTCCAGCTTCTTCTGCACTTTCATTCTCTTCATCAAAAATCCAATTAATAGCTATATCATAATCATCGTTATTTTCTTCTAAAAGGTCAAAGAAATCAAAAAATAGTTTTGAACTGCTTGAGTTAAAGTAAGTGATTTCAAGATTTATTGTTGTTGTCTCTTTTGCAGATGTTTCAAAGTACTCTTTTACCCAATCCATCATTGGAGCATAAAATTCAAAAGTATTTTTTGGGTATGATTTACCAACCATTGAGATAGTTCCATTTAGATCAAGGTTTATTACTGGTGTATATTTTGTTTCTGCTATATTTAAGTTTTCCATTGTTTTTCCTATTTTTTAATATTTATTTTTGTTTTCATGTGAAAATAAAATTTATTTTCATTTATTTTAGTAAAAGTGTATTTGATTTCATTGCATCTTTTTGCAATCTCATAAAACCCAATACCTCCACCTTTTTCGTGACTGTTTTTCCCAGATTTTCGAAGCTCTTTATATCTCTTTTTTATACCGTCTCTATCTAATGTTGTTACTTCATGTAACTTTGGCATCATTTTAATTTTATCATCAATAGAAACAATATTTTGGCTATTAATATAATAGTTTCCTTCCTCATCTTTAGAGACAATTATTAATCCACCAGGTACTATATCATCACTTTCTAAGTCAATACTTTTTGAGTAGTTCATCATATTTTGAGAAAGTTCAATAAATATTGTAAAGATATTACTAGATACACCCATTCCCACATCATTTGCTTCTGCCTCTTTTTCAAGTGCTTCAGTCATACTAGAGATAAGTTCTTGGGATAAAAAACCGCCATAACTTAAGAATATAATACCATCATTTTCAACTAATTTTTGTACTTCATTAATATTCAATAATTATCCTTTCCAGTAAATTTAATAAAATAAAATAATACCTACGATTTGTATTGATATTTTAATTAAATTTATTAAAAAGTAACATTAAATTAAATGTAAATTATAAAAAATTATAGTTTTTTTATTTATTCGTTTCTTAATACATCAAGTACGTCGATTTTAGTAGCTTGGACTGCTGGGTAGTAAGATGATAAAAATACAATAGCCATAGAACCAATAATAATTGAGATAAAATCAATTGTATCAAGTACAAGAGGCAGTTTACTTGTTCCATAAACATCAGCAGGCAATGATATAATATCAAAGTTTTCTAAGATATATATTCCACCAAAACCAAGAGCTATACCAACTATAATTCCAGTATACCCTATAATAATACCAAGTCTAAGAAATATATGTTTAACCTCTTTAGTACTAGCCCCCAAAGATAAAAGAAGTGCGATCTCTTTTCTTCTACTCATTACAGTCATTAATAGTGAACTAATGATATTTAAAGATGCAATTAGAATAATTAACATTAAAACGATAAACAATGCTTGTTTTTCCATCTCCATTGCAGCAAAGAAGTTTCCATTTTGTTGCCACCATCCAACAACACCAACAGCAAATACTGGAAGCTCTTTTTTTAATAGTTTTATATCTTCAAAAGGTTCATCACTATATACATGTATCCCATCATAATATGTGTCATCTTTTTTTAGAACAGTTCTTAATGCTTCAATCGATGTGTACATATATGCTTTATCATATGCTGTTAATCCTGATTTAAATTCTCCACTATAAACAAATCTTTTCATTTTTGGCATCATTGAAAAACCACTAGGATTTACTGAAGTAAAATAGAGTGTTATTTTTTGATTATTATATAAGTATAGTTCATCTTTAATACCTTGACCAACTATTACATCATATTTACCAAATGTATTTATATCTTTAACAGCATCTTTATAAATCTTATTTATATTGGACTCTTTATCTTTATCTACACCAAAAATAACTCCACCTACCATTGAGTTGTCACTTTGTGCCATCGCTTGTGATGTAATATATGGAGAAAACTTTAGATGGGGAAATTTAACTTCTAAATCTTTAAGTAACTCTTCATTTACAGAGCCTTCAATTTTTGAGTATATACTTAAAGGGTAGTTCATTGTAAAAAGTTTATCTTTAAACTCTTTTGCAGTTCCATTCATAATTGCCATTGCAACAATTAGTACCATTACCCCAATTGCAACACCTATAAATGCTAAAATTGCACTTATTGATATAAATGGGTTTTTTTTATCAAATGTTAAATATTTTTTAATTATAAAGTTTATTAGTTTTGTATTCATTCTTTTCGCTATTTTTGATTTGGTGTGGATTATACTACTTTTACTTATTGTTTGTCAAATGGTTTTAAAGGTAATGTTATTACTCTTTTTAATATATTTATAGGAACTAATGTAGTCTCTTCTAGAAACTTAGTAGTTATTTCAGGATTGTTTAAATCACCTTGAATATTTAGTTCATAAGAGATCCCTTTATCATCACCTAATAATATATAACCAAACAATGGAATTTTACTTACCAAACTAGAATAGTTTTTCATAAAATTTATATTTAGCTTTGAGTCTATTTCATTTTTATATAAATTTATTTGAGCATCACCTTTTATAAAGTAATTTTCCCCTTGTGCATTTATATTATTAAATCTTAAGAGTGATGTATCTCTATTTACGTTGACATTTGCAATTGAATTTTTTATTTTATACTCTTTAAGTATTAAATCATCTATTTTAATATTACCATTTAGTATACACTGAGTCCCTTTTATATCAATATTAATAATACCTTTAGTAAAAATTTTTATACCAAAAAGGTTATTTAGAAAGTTTGTATCTAAATCTTTCCCATTTAATTTCAGATTTTGATTATCAACTTTAATATCAATATTTAAATTATTAATATTATGTTTAATATCTAACCTATCACCTTTAGTTTTTATGTTTAACTTATCATACTTTATATATTTATCATTATATAAAATAGAGCCATTGTAAAAATTAAAATTTATTATGGGTAGATCAAATATTATATTTTCACATTTTGGTGTTTTTTTAGAATATATTATATCTATATTGTTAAGTTGAATATCTGTTATTAGATTTTTATTTATAAGAATATTGGATTTAAGAAAATTATTATTGTCTTTTATTTTTATATTTGAATTATCATTTAAATCTATAAATAGTTTAACATTATTTAATCTATTTTTATTGTTGTATATTTTATACATTGATATATCTAAGTTTAATGTTGCAATTTTTGATTTTAAATCAAATTCTATATTGTTTGTATCTATTATATGGTTATCTATAATTGTACTTAAATTTTTAATATATACTTTATTGTTTTTATATTTAAAGTCAATATTTTTAAAATTAAAAAGTTTTTTATTTATAGAAAATGTTCCATTGTGATTTATTATTGAAATATTTGTTTTTATAGGTTTTTCATCAAATGGTATATCAATATTTGCCTCAACTTTACTTTTTCCATTGGTTTGTAAAATATCAATATTTGCAGGCATTTTTATATCATATGCTTTTATAAAACTGTTTATTGTTTTATTTATAGGTGTAGTTGATTTTAGGTTTAAGAGTATTCCCGTATTGTCAAATATATCATAAATTATAGCATTGGTTCCATCTAGTTTTACATCATTAGAATAAGGTTTTACAAATTTTAGTAATAGGTCTTTTCCATTAAAGTACAGGATGACTTTTTCTGATTTTACTGGATATGTTTTATTTGGATTAAAATCTAAAATTGCATTATTTATTGTTGCATCTATTTTTAAAGATTTTAAATCTATAAAAAAATCTTTTAAATATATCTTTCCAGTGGCACTATTTACTTTAACATTCTTTATTTTTAATCTATTTACAATCCAAACTCTAAGTTCGTCTGAATAGCTAAAAAAATTGTCAAAAATCTTAATATCTTTAATATGATTTGTTGATATATTGTAATTTATAAGCTTTTTATTGCTTTTAAAATCACTATTTATTCTTAAATCTTTATATGATAATTCGCTTGAAAAATCAAACTCTTTTGTATCTATATTTCCATTTAAGTTTCCATCTATAGTTAGAGTATCAAAGTTATTTTCTTTATTTAGTTTAATATTTAAATCTTTATCTTTTAATGTTACAACTATATTATCAAAATGTATAATGTTGTTATTTGAAAATTTAATTTTTGGTTTATTAATTTTAAATGTAGAATAGATAGAATTGAAACTAAAGTTATCAATATCATTTAAATCTAAATATCCAAAAAATGATTCTAAATTAATACTATTAAATGATAATTGTTTATATAAGAAATCATCTATTTTATTATTTAACTTAAAAAAGTTTTTTAGAAATTTAATATTATCAATATTATCAGAGAAAATTTTATAGTACAGTTTGTTGTTTTTTATTGTTGCTTTAAAGTTTATCTCATTTTGACTGTTTGATTTAGTTTGTAAATCTTTATATGTTAAATTCATTGTTTTGTTTTTATATTCTAAGCTTATATATTTATCGTTATGTTCAATTGAATTAATCTTTATTAGTTTAAAATAGTTTAAAGTTTGTGTAATAATTTTAAAATCAGAACTATTAAAATCACTTTGCAAAACTTCATTTTGGTTTTTAATTTCAAGTTTATTTAATGTCAATATGAGTTTTTTATCATATTTTAAATATAATTCATTTAAATATATATTTTTATAAGAGATATTATCTATTTTTATACCATAAATTAAAGAGATTAAAAACATTAAAACAATTAAGATTAAACCACCTAAAATTGATACTATTTTTTTTAACACGATTGAGTTTATCCTCGTTTTATCTATAATATTAAGTTTTTATCTAAATTTAGAAGTAAAAACACAAAGAGTTATTTACATACCACAAGGTAGTACAAGTTCTATTATAACATACTTAGATGAAAAGAGTTACGATGTAAATTATATTGATAAAGTTTTATTGATATTAATTGGACAGCCTCAAAGTGGTTGGATAGATTTAAAATCATCAAAGATGACAAAAATTGAATTTTTATATAGGTTAACAACTTCAAAAGCAGCACTTAAAAAAATCACCTTAGTTCCTGGTGAAACATATTATTTTTTCCTGCAAGAGTTGGCACAAAAATTAAATATCTCAACATATAAACTTTTTGACCAATATTCAATTTATGCACATAAAAAAGATGGAAATATTATTGCAGATACATATTATTTACCAATAGGTATGGACGAAAAGCAACTTGTATTACATCTTTTTAAAATAACAGAAGATAGATATAAGCAGCTGAGTCTTAAAATATTTGGAATTTATAATAAAAAGAACTGGTATAGATATATAACAATAGCTTCAATTATACAAAAAGAATCTGCATCCAAACAAGAGATGCCTAAAATATCAAGCGTAATATATAATAGAATAGATAAAAAAATGAAACTACAAATGGATGGGATATTAAACTATAGTAAATATTCACACACTAAAATAACACCTAAGATGATTAAGGAAGATAATAGTGAATACAATACATATAAAAATAAAGGATTACCATCAAATCCTGTATCTGCAGTAGAACTAGCTGCAATAAAAGCAGCTATTTTTCCTGCAAAGTCTGATTATTTGTATTTTGTAAAATCAATTGATGGTACTAAACACAATTTTAGTTCAAGTTACAAAAAGCACAAACAAAATATTAGAAAATTAAAAAAAGCAAATAAAAGAAAAGCTGCTGCAAAAAAAAGAGTGGTAAAAAAGAGAGTAGTAAAAAAAGTTATTAAAAAAGTCAAACCAAAAGTATCTAAAGAAGTTGTAAACCAAACTGTTGAAAAGAGTATGTTTACACCTGTGAAAACTACAACAAATTTAAAAGATTTGTGGAAATAAAATCTATTTAGTTTTAATAATATAAAATATAAACATTAAAAAAGGTGCTTGATTTTATCAAGCACCTTTTTTATTAAAACAAATAATAATTATTTGTTTTTCATAGCTTCTCTATAACCTATGTCATAAGCTTGTTTATTAATCTCATGTACTTTTGCAGGAACTTTAGAAAGCATCACTTCTTTTAAAAGATCTTTATCTACAGCTTCTACAAGACAGTTAGCAACACCTAGTGCGATAACTGATTGAGTAATAACATTACCAACTTCCTCTTTAGCAAGTGTAATGATTTCAATCTCAATAATATTCCAAGTTTTTCTATCTTCTTGGGTTGGAGTAATTAAGTTTGGCTCAATTACAATTGTTCCACCTGGTTGTACACCATCTTTAAATAAATCATAAGACTTTTGTGCAACAGATAACATAAAATCAATCTCACCATCATTTGCATATGGGTAAAAGATCTCATCATCATCAATAGTAATATCAACAACTGTTGGTCCACCTCTTACTTGTGATGTATATGTTGCAGTTTTTAATCCATGCCCACCAGATTTAATTTTTGCAGCTGCAAAAATCTCACCAGCAAGAAGAACACCTTGTCCACCAACACCTGTAAATCTCATTA
>JAYEPG010000192.1:0-7148 GCA_034723795.1 Campylobacterota bacterium | reverse complement strand
ATGCAAATTTTCTTCTTGTTGCTGAAACTTTATGAGCATTTATTGCACTATAACTTTGTCTTTGTGTGCTACTATTTCTTTTTAATTCTCTACTAATTGTAGATTCACTAACACCTAATTCATTTGCAATAAATTTTTGACTAAATTTTGCTTTCTTTAAAGCTGCAATATGATACCTTTCTTCTATGGTTAAATGTTTATACATAATTTTTACTTCCTTATATTCTGTGGTTAGAATTGAAGAAAGATTTTAACATTTAACCTCTTCAAATCTAAAATTACAATCTTTTTATTTTCAAATTTTCAAAAATTGCACTTCAGCTTTAAATTTTGGATGTTGTAGATATTTAAAATACTTGCAATCAAATAGTAAGATATTTTTAGATAAAATTAATACTTAATTAAAGATATATGGAAACTAATGAAAGATAATAAATATAATGTAGTATCGTTATTTACAGGAGCTGGTGGATTAGATATTGGCTTTGAAGAATTTGGAAAATTTAATGTTATTTGTGCATCAGATATAGAAAAAGAATGTAAAAATACTTATAATTTTAATTGCCCAAATATCCCATTTATTAATAAAGATATTAGAACAATAACTGCAAATGAAATATTAGAAAAAACAAAAGGAATATATCCTGATGTAATTGTTGGTGGTCCACCTTGCCAAGGTTTTTCTGTTATGGGAGATAAGAATTCATCTGATCCAAGAAATTTATTATTTGAAGCATATGCAAAATTAGTTAGAGATTTAAAACCTAAATGTTTTGTTTTTGAAAATGTAAAAGGTATTAAGTCAATGTTTGATGGTAAGTATCTTGTTGATGTTGCTAACTCATTTGCATCATTGGGATATGATATTTATTTTGATATTTTAGATAGTTCTGATTATGGTGTTCCTCAAAAGAGGGAAAGAGTTATAATTGTTGGAACAAGATTAGATGAACCATATTTATATCCAAAAAAAGAACATATTTCTGTTGGTAGTTTAAAATGCAAAAAAAATGTAGATGAAGCAATAATGGATTTATCAGAAGTGGAAGAATTTCAAAATCATATAGTTTTAAATCATAGCGATATTGTAATAAGAAGATATAAATTAATTCCAGAGGGTGGAAAACTTCCACCACCAGAAGAGTTACCAATTGAAATTAGAAGAAAAAACTTTGGTAATACATATAATAGACTAGATAGATTTAAATGTTCTCCTACAATGGTTCCTGGAAATAATGCTTTTCCTGTACACCCTACATTAAATAGAAGTTTAACACCAAGAGAAGCGGCAAGAATACAAACTTTTCCAGATAATTTTATTTTTACAGGAGACAGAAGAAGACAATGTATATCTGTAGGAAATGCTGTTCCTCCATTATTAGGTGCAAGATTAGCCCAATCTATATTTGAGCATATAGAAAATAAATATATTAAGGTTGATAATAATAATAATAAATTATTATTAAAAAAATATACTAAAATAGATGATAACCCTTTTGTTAAAAAGAAAATAAAAACAAAAAGTAATAAAAAATTAACATGTGTAGATTTATTTTGTGGTGCAGGTGGTATAACAAGTGGATTTAAAAATGCTGGTATTAAAACATTAGTTAGTTCTGACTTAAATGAGTATGCTGCAAAATCTCATAATTATAACTTTCCTGAGATACCATTTATTCAAGGTGATTTAGCAGATAAAAACAATAAAAAGAAGTTATTAGAAATTGTAAAAAAAGAAGTTGGAAATAATACTGTAGATATTTTGGTAGGTGGTCCACCTTGTCAAGGTTTTTCTATGTTCGGTAAAAGAAGATTTAAAAATGTCGATGAAAATTATGATCCTCATTTAGACCCTAGAAATGAACTAGTATATACTTATGTGGACTATATTAAATCATTAAATCCAAAATGGATAGTTATGGAAAATGTGGCTGGTTTTACAACATTAGATGATGGATATTTTTTAGAATATTTAATTAAAGAGATTGAAGAATTAGGTTATAAAAATCATGATTGTAAAATCATTAATACTGCTGATTATGGTGTTCCTCAAACTAGAAAAAGATTTATATTAATAGCAAATAGAACAGGCAATATTATCCCATGGCCAAAACCTAAATATTATAAAGACCCAAAAGATTGGCAAAATTCATATAGATCAATAAATGAAGTTATAAATGATTTAGCATGTGAAACTACACATTGTGAAAAAAGCAGTCATACTCCTATGAATCATGCAGATATTGTAAAAGAAAGGTTTTCATATATTGAAGAGGGTAAAAAAATAGATGTTAATATTTTACCTGAACATTTAAAGTATAGTAGAACAGGAAAACTATTTAGAAGTTATAGTAAAGTATTTTATAGGTTAAACAGGAATTCACCAAGTCCTACAATCGTACCAGGACATAGTGCATTTCCAATACATCCATGGTTAGATAGACAATTAACTACAAGAGAAGCAGCAAGAATACAAACTTTTCCTGATGACATAAAGTTTTTTGGTCCAAAGGGTGAACAATGTACACAAGTTGGTAATGCTTTTCCACCAATGGCTGCTGAGAGTATAGCAAATGCAATTTCAAAAACAATACAGAATGATTGGAAAGAAGATAATCTTAGTAATTTGGCTAAGTATTCTTTAATTACAAGCAATACAAAAGAATAGTTAACTAATAAAGGAATGATTTATGATAGAAAAATTTGAAAAATGGTTAAATAATAATTTGCCAAAAAGTGCTAAAAATTATATGACAGGTTATAAAACTTTAGATAATCTCTCTGATGAGTTATCGTTACCATTATTTAACTTATGGAATCCATATAATTACAATGAATATTCAAATAACTTAAAAGATACAGATAAGTTTAAAGAACTTAATGCAAAAGGTAATAATATGTACTCAGCTACATTAAGTAATTTTAGTAAGTTTTTAAATACAACAATAGTTATCCCTCCACAATTACCATTTAAAGGCTTCAAATGGAGGTGGGCAGTAACAACTCCATCAGAGGGTTTAAATAGAAAAGATATTTTAATAGGTGTCTTAAAAGTATTAGTTAAACATAATAAAACTAATCATGCAACGCAAGCTTTTAGAGATGATTTAATTATCTTGGAAGATTCTATTCCTAATTCAAAAATATCTTTATCTAAAAAAGAAGATAAAGATGGAAATCCTAGACCTTTATCTAAAAATATAATTGAAAACTCAGGGCAATACTGGAAAGCATTAGGATTAATTAATACAACAAGTGATGGAACAATTGAAGTAACAGATTTAGGGCTATCAATTATAAATGAAAATTTATCTGATATTGACTTTATAAAAAATGAAATACAAAATTTCACTTTACCAAATAGACTCATTGAAAATAGTGCAACAATTACTACATATGAAACTAATAATATTAATATAAAACCTTTAAAATTATTAATAGAAGTTTTATCAGCAATTATGCAAATAAATAAATCTCCTACTGATTGGTTTATTACAGTAGATGAATTAGCAAAAATAATTGTTCCACTATCTATTAATTCAAATATTGAATTACCTACCTATGTCGAACATATATTTGGATACAGAGCAAATAAAGATGATTATTCAACATGGACTAATTGTACTCCAGAGGCTAATGATAAACGAATGATAAGAGAATATTTGCTTTTTTTAAATAATTTTGGTGCATTAACAGAAATTGATATAAAAAATGAAGGTTCAAGATATTATATCAATGAAATGACACTAACTCTTATTGCTGAATTTGGTGTAGATTTAGAAACAACTTCAAGTAGCAAACCAAATGATAACACAGAGGCATCTAATATTATTTATTTTGGTTCTCCTGGAACAGGAAAGTCTTATCAAGTGAATGAAATAACTAAAGAAAAAAATGTAACCCAAATAACTTTTCATCCAGAATATGACTATAGCAGTTTTGTAGGTGGATACAAGCCAACTATGAATGGAAAAGATATAGAGTATTCATTTGTTCCACAAGCATTTACAAATATATATGTTAAAGCATGGAATAATTATGTATCTGCTGAACCAAAAGAACATTTTTATTTGCAAATTGAAGAAATTAATAGAGGTAATTGTGCAGAAATATTTGGTGATTTATTTCAATTATTAGATAGAGATGAAAATGGATACAGTAAATATAGTGTTAATGCAAATAAAGAATTAAATGATTATCTAAAGAATAAATTTGGAAATGATGAACACAAAGGTTTAGTTGATGGTAAAATTAGACTACCGAATAACTTAACTATTATTGCTACTATGAATACATCAGATCAATCACTATTCCCAATGGATAGTGCTTTTAAAAGAAGATGGGATTGGAAGTATGTAAGAATAGATTATAAATGTCCTAAGTCTAAGTTTATTATTAGATTAAAAAATGGAAAACAATACAAGTGGTTAGAGTTTTTGTCAAATGTGAATACAAAAATATTAGAAGCTACACAAAGTCAAGATAAGCAAATTGGTAATTGGTTTGTAATACCTAAAACAGCTGATACTATAATAGAAGATGATTTTATAAATAAAGTAATATTTTATTTATGGAATGATGTATTTAAAGATGAAGATGATTCTATATTTCAAAAAGATGAAAAAACAATACAGTATGAAGATTTTTTTACAAATAATGATAATTCAGAATTAGTAATGTATTTACTCGAAGAAAGATTATATTTAAAATATATACTAAAAGAAGAAGATGCGGAAGTTAGCGAAACAGAAATTAATGAGGATAATGAAGAACAATGACAGTTTTAGTTGAGGGAGAAAAGTATCCTTTAATAAAATTAAAAAAAATAATAGATTCCAAATTCTATACTATAAAAGGTGAGTATGGTGTAATTGATTATGTAGGATATTACTATTCATTTATCAATAAGAAAGTAGTTTATTTATTACCAAAAGTCTTTATTGATAAAGAAAAGAAAGTATTATTTGATTTTTACAAGGATGATTTAATTAATTCAGACTTTAGTGAGCAAATTAATAATAAAGCAAAAATAGCAAAATTCAAATATTTATTAATTTTATTTTATAGAAGTTTAACAGAATATAAAAAAAGAAACTTTGATACAATATTACTTGAAAAAAACAATGCTCTTGTTTTAAATAGTAGCCTAGGAAAAGATGAATACTCATATCTAGATATTATTTTAAATATAGTTAATTTTCATAAAGAAAATAAAAATGTAATATTATTTATTGAAAAAAAGAATAAATCTAAACAACATAAAAAAGTTAGTTGGGAAAAAACAATAAAGAAAACATTACCTCTATTAAACAAAGAAGGTAGTCCTATTTATGTTCAAGCATACAATAAAAAAAAATATATAGATACGGAGGAAACCTTATTAAGTATATTTTACTCTGTACTTAATAATATAAATAATGAATATAAATTTAATATTGCAATAGATAAAATATATACAATATATAAAGGGCAAGCATATGATAAACTATGTAAGCAAGCACCTAAAATATTAAGAAAAATAAAATATAAATATTTTTCTGATACGCTAGTTAAAATATATAAATTGATGGAACTTTATTTTAAAGATACTAATACTGCAAATAGCAATAAAAAATCAAATGAATTTATAATAGTAGATAACTATCATGTTATATTTGAAAGTATGATTGATAAATTATTTTCTGATAAAACAAATGAAATTGATAATTTAAAAAAACAAAAAGATGGGAAAATAGTAGACCATATTTTTGAATATGATTCATTATTAACAGATAACGAAAATATTTTTTATGTTGGTGATTCTAAGTATTATAAAATAGGTAATAAAATAGAAGATAAATCTATTTATAAACAATTTACTTATGTAAAAAATATAATACAATACAATGTTGCTTTCTTTAATGATAAGCAAGAAAATATAATTAGTAATAGTGTAAGATATAGAGATGAGAAGACAGAGGGATATAATATCTCTCCTAATTTTTTTATACAAGGAAGAATAGATGAAAAATTTGATTTTGATAAAGATAACTTAAAACTACAAAATCCAACTCCAGAACATACATGTCATTTTAAAGATAGATTATTTGATAGAGATACTTTATTTGTTCATTATTATGATATAAATTTTCTATTTGTATTAAAGTCGTATACGCAGTTTAATAGTTTAAAGCTAGAAAATTTTAAAAATAAAAGTAAGAAAGACTTTAAAGATAGTTTAACAAAATACTTAGATAGTAAATTTAATTTTTTTAAAAAATCATTTTATGATGAAGAAGATATGCAATCTTTTATAAATTGTAATTTTAAAGAACTTAATGGAAAAATGTATATTGCACAAGAAAATAAATTGGAATTAATTGTGGCAACAAATGAAAGAAAGAATTCACTACTAAGTGATTTTAATAGTTTTCAGTTGGTAAATAAATCACAAAGCAGTATTGCTACTATTTCAAATGGCAGTGTTGTAAATAATAGTAGCTACGAAGAGGATGGATTTATGGTTGCTAGTAAAAATGAACCTTATGGTAAGAAAGATGATAAAATACTGTAATATAAAAGACAAGGTTACGAATATCCACAAAGTAAAACTACTAAATAGATAAAATATTTTTATTTTATTGAAAAATATGTAAAATTAGATAAGAATGGCTTGAATTTATAGGGATATTATACATTTGGTTGGAAGATGAAAAGTGGACATAAAGATGTCTCTTCAAAATAGTATACTTTTAAATAATACTAACCAAGGGGAAGAATATACTAAACAACTACAGAATCAGTACGGGTAAAAACCTTGTTGATTTATTTGTAAATGACGAAAAGAATACTTTAGAATTATTTAAATTTTATAGAGAAGAGATGTCGGCTCATTTAAACATTGATATAGAACCTATACGTATTTCAGATGATGAAAGATTGAAAGATAATATTGTACTTTTGATTAATAAAAATGATGAAGATGCAGTATATCCATTTGAATTTAACAATGATTTAGATGATGAAATAGAGTTGTTATTTATAAAAATAATGTATCTGTATAAAACTATATACGAAGAGGAGAAAGCTAAATGATTAAAATTATTGGAATTGGTGGATGTGGAGATAATATTTTAAATTTTATTAAAAAACAAAATTTACAAGATAAA
>JAYEPG010000191.1:0-7182 GCA_034723795.1 Campylobacterota bacterium | reverse complement strand
TGATATATGATATATATCATCTAAATTATTTGATTCTACTGCAACTTTTAATAAATCAATATTTTCTTTTGCACTCTCTAAAAAAACTTCCATAAGCATCTCTACATCTTCTAAATCAAAATCTAACTCATTTGCTATTTGCTCTAAATCTAAATTATATTTCATCAATTTTTCCCTTTTTATCTATTTTGTGTGATGATACTCATTTTTAAAATTCACATATCTTCTTGCATGTGCTATTAAATTTTGAGATTCCTCTTTACTTAAAGTTTTTACAACTTTAGCAGGGCTTCCCATAATCATACTGTTTGGTGGAAATACTTTATTTGATGTTACTAAAGAGTGAGCACCAACAATACTACCCTCACCTATTACTGCACCATCTAAAATTGTAGCACTCATACCTATTAAACATCCATTTTTTATAGTACAACCATGAAGCATAACTTTATGCCCTATAGTTACATCATCACCAATGATAGTTGGATGTCCATCAGACATATCATCTTTTTTATAGTGTGTTACATGAACCATAGATAAATCTTGAATAGATGTTCTTTTACCTATTCTTATCTTATGTACATCACCTCTTACTACCACACCAAACCAAATAGAACTATCTTTACCTATTTTTACATTTCCAATAACATCAGCACTTGGAGCAATCCAAGCAGATTTTTTAATTTTTGGAAACCATTTTTTAAATTTTAATAACATATCAAACCCCTTTTATATTATGATTCATATTTAATAATAGTTGATTCACTATAGTTTGGTACATTATCATACGTAAATACTCCGTAATATTTATCAATATTTATACTACCAAAGTCATCAATAGTATAGTTATCACCACCTGCATAAATCTTATCACCATCTAAATGGTTTTTAGGCTTATGAAACCTATTTCTAACTACATAAACACCTTTAAAATCTTTACTTGTAGGGTTATCCCATGTAAGTTTTATTTGTGATTTATCTTTTGTAATTTTCAGATTTGATACTTGTGTCACTGGTACTTTTCTTCTATTTATATATTTTATCACTAATTTAACGCTATTTTTGCTCTCTTGCCCATACCAATCAACTTTATGATTTTTTATATCTGATGATGTTGGTTTAATAATAAATTTTGCATTTTTATTCTCTTTATGTACATTCTCTAAAGCTAATCTTGAATAATAATCAAATATAAACTTATGTGTCTTTTGCTTTTGTAAATCTGCACGACTAACTTCATACCCAATAAACTCAATTCTATCTCTATTTTGAATAGAATCATAAGATATATCTTCAACATCAATAAACTCTATGTTGTATCTAATATCTTGCTTTGTTTTTGTTGCACTTTTATTTTTAATTTGTATATAACTATCAGTAATAATAGTTTCTTGGGCATCTGGTAAATCATCAAGATTAAACTCAAAACTACCATATATTTTATTATTATCAGAATCAAATCCACAAATTAAATTTTCTTTATTTAATCCATCTTCACACACTGAAACAGTACTCGAAGCATCAATTACAATCTCTTTACTTGGTATTGTATATTTTATATCAATACTAGGTCTATAATGAAGTCCACCACCAAAGTTACCATATCCTAGATCAAACATCATCATTTGAGAATCTCTACCTTGAGGTAAAGTTATAGGACCTGCTATTTTAAATAATACTTTCCCATCTTTTATATGACCTTGTAAAATATCTTTTTCTGATTCATTAAAACTCCAATGACTCCATTTACCTTGTGTTAATTGTTCTGAAGGGATAGTTTGCCCTAATGTTTCAATAATCTTTGCATTATTTATCTGCTCATAATCACTTAACTCTGATACACTTTGAGTATCTACAAAACTAATAGACCATTCACCATATTTTTCAATCTTTGCATTTACACGGTTCAATGGATATAAAGAGATACGAACATCTTTTATTATTGCATCATCAGGAATATTATCAAGGTTAAACTGCATCACACCATAACTTGTACCTTTTGTCTCATTTACCCCAATAAAAAGTGAATTTAAACCAAAATGCTTACGATTTGTTTCTAATAATTTACTTGCAACATAACCTACTTCATTTGGATTTGGAAAAATTGTTTTACTAAACTCATCTGGTTCTAAAAGTGTTTTTATTTTTGTTTTAGGTGCAAATGGAGATTTTACATGTGTAAGGTTATTAACTGCACGGATATAATAATAATACCCTGTTCCACTTTGTAGTTGAATATCTGTAAACTCTTTATTAAAAGTTTCACATACTAAATTTGATTCATTACAAGCCTCTTTGTTTTCTGTATTTCTAAAAATTTGAAAGTATATATCTTTGTTACACTCATAATCCCAAGAAAGAGTTACCTCTTGAGCTTCTACACTATTTATATGGAAATTCTTAACTCTTTTTGGAGCATTTAAAGAGTAGTTTTGTGCTTCCCCTAAAGTTCTTAAAAGTGCTGGTATATTTTCATCAATAGACTCTTTCATATTTTGCATAAAATCTGGAATATTTCTAGTTCCAACTTCAACAACAACTGCAATAATACCACGTGAATAATAATACTCTCTTCCACTTCCACTTATAAGTTTTGTAGGTGGTTTTCCTCTATGAATACCATATCTTCTTCCTGTTACCTTATGAATCTCATAGTTCATATTTGCACATATTGTATTTAAATCTGTTCCATCTATCTCTTGTTCATGATTAAACTTATGCGCAGGAAAAAATACATTTCCTTGGCTATGATAATCTAAAGCAATAGTTATATTCTTTTTAGAATCAACAAACTTTTTCATAGCAGATGTTTCAGGTTCACTAAAAGGTTTTGGACCACTATATACATTTGATGCTGTATCTGTTGACTTTGAGTAACCAACACTAAAGTTTCTATTTAAATCTACTCCAAAAGTACCATCACCATTTGGTCTTCTATTTTTTCTCCAAAAAGAGAAATGACTTCTACTATATTCAAATCCATCAGGATTTAAACAAGGTACTATATAAAGTGTATTTTTTGTTAATGTTCTTAATATTTTTGGATTAGTGCTATAGTTTGAAAGTATATAATCGATAAAAGATACTGCTAGTTCATTTCCTATCCACTCTCTTGCATGAACAGTTCCTGTATATAACATTGCGGGTTTCAAATCAGCATTTTCAACATTTAGAGATATTGTTGCTAACATAATATCTCTATCTTCCCATGTTTTACCTATAGATTCTATTGTAATTAAATTTGGATATTTTTCTACACACTCTTGTAAAAAATCACAAGTTTGTTGGTATGACTTATATTGTTGTTTCATATTTTATAGTATTCCTAATAATTTTGTTAATGTTACGTTATTATAACAAAGTTATTGTATAGATGAAGTTAAGCTATAAAATAATATCTTTTATTATTTAGTAAGAGTTAATTCACCCAAATAACTTTTAATAGTATTACCTTTTTCAAGCCAATTTAACAAACCGCCATTAAGATTTTCTACATTTTTAAAACCCATTTTTTTAAGCTGACAAGCTGCTAATGCTCCTCTTGGTCCCTTGTAACAATAAGTAACAATATGTGTATCATGCCCATAATCAATAGCTATTTTTTTTATAGCTGCAAACTCTAGTTTTCCCCTTGGTATTGTTAAATGGTTATGTGCATTGATATAACCACTTGAAAATTCTTCTGGTTCTCTTACATCAATCAATAACAGTTTTTCATCTAAAACATATAAATCTTCAGGTTCTATTTGAGGTATATTTGTTGTAGCCTCATTTATCATACTTTTAAATTGTTCAGTAAGATAAACCTCTGCTCGTCTTTGAGCTAAATCTTCTAGTTCAAGATGGGCATCATCTCGAACATTATCACTAGTCATTTTGTAACCTATCATTCATAAACTGGATTGCCATTCTTACACCTGCACCTGATGCACCATGAGGATTATATCCCCAAGTAGACTCAACATAAGCAGGACCTGCAATATCTACATGTACCCATTTTTGTTTATTTTCATCAATTATAAAGTTTTCTAAAAACATTCCAGCAGTTATAGCCCCACCATATCTAGTACTAGATATATTACAAATATCAGCTATCTCACTTTTTATAGTTTTTTTCAAGTATCTATTAAATGGTAATGATGTAGCTAATTCACCGCATCTTAAAGCACTTCCAACCACACTATAGTTTAGGTGGTTATTATTTCCCATGATACCACTTGTATAGTGACCAACACCAACAACACAAGCACCAGTTAATGTAGCAAAATCTAAAATATAATCTATATCTTTTATCTCATCTTGTGCATAACATAAACAATCAGCAAGAACTAGTCTACCTTCTGCATCTGTATTTCTTATCTCTATAGTTTTACCATTTTTTGCAGTTAATACATCATCAGGTTTATAAGCATCTCCACCTATCATATTCTCAACAGCACCTACGATGCCATGAACCTCAATAGGTAAATTTAAATCAGCAATTGCACTCATCACACCTAAAACTGCACTACCACCACTTTTATCAGACTTCATACTTACCATAAAATCAGCAGGTTTTAAACTTAATCCACCACTATCATAAGTAAGACCTTTTCCAACTAATACAATCTTTTTCTTTGCTTTTTTAGTTGGTTTATATGTAAGATGGATCAGTTTTGACTTATGTCTTGATGCCCTACCAACAGCTAACATTGCACTCATACCATTATCCTCTAAATAATCTTCATCATATATTTTACACTCAAGATTATTCTCTTTGGCAATTTTTATAGCCTCTTTTGCCATAATTTCAGGATAAAAATCATCGGGAGTTGTATTTACAAAGTCTCTTGTAAGATTAACAGCATCACTTATACATTGAGCATCTTCAAACTCTTTTTGAATATCTTTTGTGATAGAATCTACAACAATATAGATATTTTTATCTTCATCATTTTTATCATCTTTTTTACTTTTATATTTTGTAAAACTATAGTTTCCAAGTTCAAAACCATCTACAAAAGCAGATAGATTATCTTTACATTTTATATATGCTGATTTAAAGTTTGTAGTGTTTAGTTTTTTTACTGCACAGGCAATTGCAATTCTAATATTATCAGCATCCCAAGATTCACACCCTACATATATTTTTTTCAGTTCAGGAAGAAGAACACACTGTTCATCTTCACCTTTAAAGTTTAAAGTTTTTAATATCTCTTTATTTTCTTTTATTTTTTTATTTTTTACTAATACAATCTCTAGTTGAGAATTTACTTTTTTAGTTGTTAGGTTTAAGTTCATGAATTTCCTTTTCTAATTCTTTAATATCTTTTTTTTCACTTTTTTTATCTCTTTTTTTAGTTGCTGTATGGAAATAATAAATAATACTACCACCAAGACCTATTGCAACAGATAGAGCAAAATACCAATGAGCTTTTGCCCACTCTAAAACTTTTAATATCTCTTCACCAAAATACCAAACAGGTACGATAGTCAATGCAGCCCATACCCAAGCACTTATAAGATTTATAAATGCAAATAGTTTTGCATCATATCTTGTAAGTCCTATAGAAATAGGTATAACTGTCCTCATACCATACATGTACCTTTGAACAAATATAATAGGCCAACCATATTTTTTAAGTAATAGATGTGCTAATGCAAACTTTCTTCTTTGACCTTTAAATTTTGTATGAACATAAGATTTATTATATCTTCCAATATAAAAATATATCTGATCACCAACAAAACCACCGAGACCAGCTACAAATATAGCAAGAGGAAGCCACATATCACCAGTATGACATAAAAGCCCACCCATAATAAGACCCATCTCACCTTCAAGTATACTCCATGCAAAAAGAATACTATATCCGTACTCTTTCATTAGATAAATAAACTTATCGTTAAATCCATCAACAGGAGCCATATAAAGGTTATATCCTAAATATGAAAAAAACAATACAACAATAACTGTTGCTATTTTTCCTGAATTATTTTTTATAAAATCCATAATCAATCCTAGTCAAAGTTTAATAAATCTTTAGCTTGTATCATATCTTTATCACCACGTCCTGATAGATTTATAATAACTGTCTTACCTTCTAATTTATCTTTTGCTTTTTTTAAATACCCAATAGCATGAGAAGACTCAAAAGCAGGGATAATCCCCTCCTTTCTACTTAACCAAACAAAAGCATCTATAGCTTCATCATCAGTTATAGAATCAAATTCAACTGTTCCTAAATCTTTATGATAAGCATGTTCTGGTCCAATTCCTGGATAGTCAAGTCCAGCAGATATAGAGTGAGCTTCTAATACTTGACCATCTTCATCTTGAAGTAAATATGAACATTGACCGTGAAGTACACCAGGACTCCCTTTTTCTAAAGAACATCCGTGCTTGTCAGTATCTAGCCCTAATCCACCAGCTTCAATACCAACACAAGTCACCTCTTCATCTTCTAAAAAGTGGCTAAACATACCAATAGCATTTGATCCACCACCAATACAAGCAACCACTACATCAGGAAGTTTACCTTCAAGTTCAAGTATCTGTTGTCTAGCTTCCCATCCAATGATAGCTTGAAAATCTCTAACCATCATAGGATATGGGTGAGGACCAGCAACTGTACCTATGATATAATAAGTATCTCTAGCATTTGTAACCCAAAATCTAATCGCATCATTCATAGCATCTTTTAAAGTTCTACTTCCAGATTCAACTGCAATAACTTTAGCTCCAAGAAGTTTCATTCTAAATACATTTAACTCTTGTCTCTCAACATCTTTTGCACCCATAAAAATAGTACACTCTAAACCCATAAGAGCTGCAATAGTAGCAGTTGCAACACCATGTTGCCCTGCTCCTGTTTCAGCAATTACTTTAGTTTTTCCAAGTTTTTTTGCTAACAAACCTTGAGCAATTACATTATTTACTTTATGAGCACCAGTATGATTTAAATCTTCTCTTTTTAAATATACTTTAGCACCAATCTCATCACTTATATTTTTTGCATAATAAAGTGGATTTGGTCGCCCTACATAATCTTTTAGTAAACTATTTACCTCTTCCCAAAAATCCTTATCAAATCTATATTTATTATAGTTCTCTTCAAGTTCAAGTAAAATTGGCATAAGAGTTTCTGGCACATAACGACCACCGAAGATTCCAAAGTGACCATTATCATCTGGATCAAATTT
>JAYEPG010000190.1:0-7203 GCA_034723795.1 Campylobacterota bacterium | reverse complement strand
CTGAGCATAGTATCAATAATAAAGATATTAAAATAGAGTATAAATTATTGCCAGATGATAAGTTTATGTTAGTACTTACAGATATAACAAATACAAAAAAATTAGAAAATAAAATAAAAGAGCAAAACCAGATACAAAAAATGATAGTATCGGTAGCTTCTAATAAAAATGATTTTATTAAATTAAGATTTGAGTTTGAAAATTTTATTGCAAACCCAAGTAGTGAGATAAAAACCTTATTAAGACAACTGCATACCTTTAAAGGTATATTCGCTCAAAAAGAGATGGTGAATATTGTTTATGCTATTCATGAGTTAGAAACAATTATCAATAATGCCATTATCAATAGCAACTCAAACATAACAGAAATTATAGAGATATTGAATAAATATAATTTAGAACAATATTTTCAAATAGATTTAAAACTTATTGAAGAAGCTTTAGGAAAAGAGTTTTTAGATATGGTATGTAGTCTAAATATAGATATAGACTCTTTAGATAATTTAGAATCAAAAGTAAAACAACTCGAATCAAAAGAAACATATAAAATAGTTGAAGATATACTGCATGATTTTGAAAAGATAAAGCATGAAACAGTTTTTCATATGTTAAATACATATCCAATATCTATACAGCAAATCGCACAAAAACTAGATAAAGATATCTATCCATTAGAGATAGTTGGTGATGAGAAGATAAAAGTATCTAGTAAATTTAAACCATTTATAAAAACACTAATTCATTTGTTTAACAACTGTGTAGAGCATGGTATAGAAGATATGGAAAGTAGAGTAGAAAACGACAAAGATGAGATAGGAACGATAGAGTGTAAATATGAAATAATTGATAATGATTTAAAAATAATAATTAGTGATGATGGTGCAGGGATAAATATAGATAAGTTATCACAAAGTGCTATTAAAAACAATATAAAAAATAGTGATGAGTTATCATCTATGCGTGATGATGAAAAATTATTTTTAGTATTTGAAGATAACTTAAGCACAAATGAAAACATCTCTACTACAGCTGGTAGAGGTGTAGGGATGAGTGCTATTAAAAATGAAGTTGAAAAATTAAATGGTAATATAGAAATTAAAAATTATACCAGTAAGGGTGTAGAATTTATATTTACACTACCATTAGAGATGCAAAAGGAGATAAAAAGATGAACAAATCATTAAATATATTAGTTGTAGATGATTCTTTAATTATAAGAAAAACATTGACAAGAGAATTAGAAAAAATGAATCATAAAGTAGTAGCACAAGCAAAATGTGGTAAAGAGGCGATAGAGTTATATGCACAACATATGCCAGACCTTGTAACGATGGATATTACTATGCCTATAATGAGTGGTATAGAAGCATTAAAAGAGATTAAAAAGAACTATAAAGATGCAAAAGTAGTTATGGTTACATCTCATGGAGAAGAAAAACTTGTAATGGATGCTATTACTTCAGGGGCTAAGGGATATATCCTAAAGCCAATTACACAAGAAAAACTAATTGAAACATTCATCAAAGTTGCTCCTGAATGCCATATTCTGTAAGGGGTGATATATAATGAATGAAGATTTAAAAAATATAATTGCATTTAGTAAAACACTAAGGGTTTTATATGTTGAAGATAATGAAGAGACAAGAATGCAAATGGGGAAATTACTTGTTAATTTTTTCAATGATATTACAATAGCTGTTGACGGAAAAGATGGTTTAGAAAAATTCAATAAAACTAAATATGATATAGTAATTAGTGATATAAATATGCCAAATATGAATGGTATAGATATGATTAGTAAAATAAAAGAAACAGATCAAGATGTAAAGGTCATAATAGTATCTGCACATAGTGAAAAAAAGTATCTTACAGGTGCATTAGAATTAGAACTTGTAGGATATATGTTTAAGCCAGTAAATTTTAGTGAATTTACAAAACTAATAACAAAAGCAGTAAGCTCTATTATTAAACGAGACAATATTACACAAAATACTGTAAAACTTGAAGCAAGAGTAAGTGAGTTTACTAGACTGTTAGATATTTATGGTGAAAATGTAATAGCAACTATGACAGATTTAAAGAGTAAAATAACCTATGTAAGTAAAGCTTTTAGTAAAATTAGTGGTTATAGAATAGATGAGTTAATGGGAAAAAGTCATAATATGGTAAGACACCCAGATATGCCTAAAAGTGCTTTTATAGATCTATGGAGTACAGTTCAAAAAAACGAAATCTGGATAGGTGAAGTTAAAAACCTCAAAAAAGATGGTGGATATTATTGGGTTCAAGCTACTATATCTCCTGATTTAGATGAGGATGGAAATGTCATAGGCTATACATCTATTAGACAAGATATAACAGATAAAAAAGAAACAGAAGAATTACATCGTCAACTAAATAATCTTTTTAATAATATCCCTACTGGATTTTTAACTATCAATCAAGATTTAGAGGTTAGTAGTAGTTATTCTAAAGAGTGTTTGAGAATTTTATCTTGTGATGATATTGCTAATAAAAATATATCCACTGTATTATTTGAAAATGATAAAGATAAAAAGGAAATCTTTGATTATGGTTATGGAGAAATTTTAAATGCAACTGATGATTTAAGTAAAGAACTTTTATTGTCATTGTTGCCAATAGAACATACTATTGATTCTATTATATTTTCAATAGAATATAAGCTACTTCAAAATAATGAATGTTTAATTATCATCTCTGATATAACAGCTCAAAAAGAGATGGAAAAAACAATAAAGTATGAACAGCAGATGCAAAAGATGATCATAGCAGTTGCAACTCATAAGCAAGAATCTGTTGATCTTAAAATACAGTTTGAATCTTTCTTGGATGACTTTTCTAACTATTTAGAAAAAAATGAAAATTTTGAAAATAATTTAATTATTTTAAGAAGAGAACTACATACTTTTAAAGGACTGTTTTCTCAAAAAGAGATGTTGCATCTCTCAGATGCCATTCATATTGCAGAAACAGACTTAGAAAAGCATATAGAGAATAAAGATGCAGATATGACTTTATTAAGTACACTAATAGTGTCAAATTTAGAAGCAGCATTACAATATGATATAAAAATTATTAGTGAAGTTTTGGGTGAAAATTATTTTGATAGCAAAGCATCTGTAAATGTAAAAGTGAAACAAATAGAAGATGCAAAAACACAAATGCATAATATAATCAATAAATGTACAAATGACAATAAAGATATATTGTATAAAGCGTTAAATACAATCTCATCAATGATAGACCAACCATTAATAGATATGTTAGAGATGTATCAAAATATGGTGGAGACTATAGCAACTAAAGTGGAGAAACAACTTAATCCATTGATTATAAGTGGAGATAGGGAACTGTATGTAAATGATGTTTTTAAACCATTTGCAGATTCATTAGTTCATATATTTAGAAATAGTATAGATCATGGTATCGAAGATATTGTTACAAGAGAAGTGTCAAGTAAGCCAATAAATGGAAATATAACTTGTAGCTTTAAAAAAATAGATGAAAATATTTTGCTAGAGATATCAGATGATGGAAAAGGTATAGATATAAATAAAATTTTAAATAAGGCTATTAAAAATAATATCACCACACAAAATGATGTATCGCAACTAGATGAACAAACAATAATGCAATTTATATTTAGTAGTGGGTTTACTACAAATGAAGATATAACTTCATTATCTGGTCGTGGTGTTGGTCTTGATGCTGTGATGTATGAGCTAAAAAAATTAAATGGTACTGTTAGAATTGAAAGTCTAATGGATAAAGGAACTAAATTTATATTTACAATCCCTCATACGCAAACAAAAAAAGTTGAAAATATACAAGTAAAAGATGAAGATATAATTTTAGATTGTGTAATTGATGCTTCAAAAAACTTTTTATCTAATGATATAGGTATAGAGGTAAAAAATATCAATGATAGTGATAGTAAACTACTATATGATTATTTTGCAACTGTAAGTTTTAATGGTGGTATAAATTTATTTTGTACTGTATCGTTAAGTGATGAATTAGTAAATGAAATATACAATATATTTGTCCCTGAACCTATGAGTGAAGAAGATAAAAAAGAGATGATAGCTTCTTTGCCAAATGAGATAGTAAATACAGTTGCTGGATTAGCAATTACAAAGTTTCCTAAAATATATGATGATTTAGTTATGAGTGAACCAGTTGCTTTGGATAAATCTATATTAGAAAGCTTAATAAATGAAAATGACTATATCTCAAAAGAGATACAAACAGTACTAGGTAGTTTTATCTGTACTGTTATAAAATTAAAGGATTAAAAATGGCAACAGTAATGATAGTAGAGGATTCAATGATTATGAGACACTCTATAAAAAGAATATTAATCGAACTTGGACATAAAGTTATATCAGAGGCAGCAAATGGATTTGAGTCAATTGAAAAATATAAATTAATGAAGCCAGACATAGTAACTATGGATATAACAATGCCAGGTGAAAATGGAATAGAAAATGGAATTGATGCTTTAGTGGAGATTAAAAAAATAAATAAAGATGCAAATGTTATTATGCTTACATCTCATGGGGAACAAAAACTAGTGATACAAGCAGTTAGTAAAGGTGCTAAAGGTTATATCTTAAAGCCTGTTACAAAAGAGAAGATAGCAGATGCTTTTGGAAAAATCACTTTAAAAACATAATGAAAGATACAGATATAGAGCATACAATATTAGATTGTCTAACTAAAGTATCCCAATCTTTTTTAAATGATGATATGAAAATAGAAGTGATAGATACAAATAGTATAGAAAAATATGACATTATCAATTATTATCTAGGAACAGTTAAGTTTACAAAAGAAGATACTACTATAATATGTGTTGTATCGATGGACAAACCACTGTTTGATACCATTTTTAAAGTATTTTTCCCTGAAGAGATTAGTCAAGAAGAATATGATGAACTAGCTTTAGCACTACCTGATGAGATTATAAATACTGTTGCAGGACTATCTATATCAGAATTTCCTAAAGAATATGAAGATTTAGAGATGAGCGTTCCTCTCTCTTTTAAAAAATCAGCCCTAAAAATATTAAAACAAAATGGACGCTTTATTTCAAAAGAGATAAAAACAACAAAAGGTAGTTTTGTGTGTACTGTTATTTGATGCTTAGATAGTTTTTAGAAACTCATTACTTACTATTGGAAGTAAATTTGCTTTTATTTCTTGATAAGTTTTTTTAAACGCATCAAACTCTTTTCCATCAGGATCTTCAAATCCTACATGGATAACTTTAGTTTTTTGTGGAAATATTGGGCAAGATTCATTTGCATTATCACAAACTGTTACAACTAAATCATAATCTATATTTAGAACCTCTTCTATAACTTTTGAATGATATTCATCACTCCAGCAATCATTTTGTTCAAGTATTTTTTTAGCATTTGGATTTACTCTTCCACTGGCTTTTACCCCTGAACTATACGCTTTGATTCCATCTAATTCTTTGTTTATCAAAGCTTCTGCTATGATACTTCGACAACTATTTCCTGTACATAATATTAGTACATTTTTTATTTTTTTATTATTCATATTACCTCAATTTATTTTCTATATAATACTCAAAAAGTGGATCTTGAAAATAATATCTATCCCCATTTTTATCAATAATATCTTTTTGAATAAGTGATTTCAATGCTGTTTGTATTGAACCTGTTTTAATGTGATATTTTGCTAAATATTGCTCATCATATAAATTAACACCTTTTTTATCTATGATAATCTTAATAGCTTTTTTCTGATTTGGGGTAATATTGTCCCACTCTAGTGCAAAAAGGTCTTCTTCTCTACTAATTATTATTTTCAATGTTTCATCAAATATATCATTGGTTACTAAATCTTTTGTAAGATTCCATATCTCATAAGCTGCTTGTTGAGTATAATACGGAAATCCTTTGGTAATAGTAATAATATTATCTATATATTTTTCACCAATAGTTTTATTTGTTTTATTAAAATTTGAGCTTATAAACTCACACCATGAATCTCTTTGTATCTCTTTAATTTGAAAATGCTTTACAGATTTATAAAAAGGTCTATTTTTATCCATAAACATCTGGTGAAGTAAGCTTTTTTTGCTACCCATGAATATATACGATACTTTATTACTATGCATTTGTATTATGCTTCTTAGTTTGGATTCAAGTTCAAGATTTACTATCTCTTGAAACTCATCAAAAACTACTACTATTTTATTTTTCTTTACGAAATCTAAAATAGAGTTCATTACATCTTCTAAAGTGCTATATTTATCTTCATGATTTAGAGCAAGTGAAAAGCTAGGAGTACCACTATGGTCAAAGTTTACATTGATATTTGGTCTCAAATTCACAACTGTCTTAAAATACTTTACTATCTTTTGGGATGATTGCTCTAAACTTTGTGCTATAGCATTAAAATATTTATTTATAAACTCTTCTTGTGTAGAGATATACATCAAATCTAAAAATATATATTTAGTATTTTTAGATTTCATTTCATCCAAAGTTTTCAATACAAATGATGTTTTTCCAAATCTTCTTGGAGCATATATAAGCATATTGAGTCCTGCAGCTATATCTTGCTTTAGTTCTTTTATCTCTTGAACTCTATTACAAAAGTGCTCATGCGTAATTGCACCACCATAATAAAAGGGATTTATGATCATATATTTCCTTTATGTTTTTTACATAATACTAGAAACATAATTAATGTTCTCTTTTAGAAAATTATACTTTTTTTCTAAAAAGATGGTATTTTTCTTCTTGAAGTAACTCTTCACAATATTTTTTAACTCTTTTATTACAAATATGCCAGATACCAGAAGGTAGTCTAACTTCAAGTTTTTTCTTTTCTCTTAATTTTATAATCTTTTTCGGTGTCAATACTTTAATAACTGGAGAAAAATCAAACTCTGTTAAATCAATATCATTTTTATAAAAAAGTGTTTGTTCTTTAAATTTACCCCATCCTGGTATCCCATCATCAGTATATGGTATCTCATGTCCATCATCAAAATCAACCATTAGTTTATAGTGACCATCATCAAAAACATCTTTTACAATACCTAGTCCAAAAACTAAACCAAAAACTTTATCACCTTTTTTTACTTTTTTAAAGTAGCTCATATATCATATTCCTTTTTATTTGACGTATAATATATAATGT
>JAYEPG010000189.1:0-7440 GCA_034723795.1 Campylobacterota bacterium | reverse complement strand
AGGAAAAAAATAATGAATAAAATAGAACTATTATCACCAGCAGGTAATTTAGAAAAATTAAAAATTGCATTTGCATATGGTGCTGATGCTGTATATGGTGGAGTAAGTCACTTTAGTTTAAGAATACGAAGTGGAAAAGAGTTTACTATGGAGACTTTTAAAGAGGGGATAGACTATGCTCATTCACTTGGAAAAAAAGTTTATGTAACTATAAATGGTTTTCCATTTAACTCTCAAATTGAACTTCTTAAAAAGCATATAGTAAATATAGCTGCTTTAGAGCCTGATGCTATAATAGTTGCAACTCCTGGTGTAGTAGCACTGTGCAATGAACTTGCACCTGGTATTCCTATCCATCTTTCAACTCAGGCAAATGTTATGAACTATCTAGATGCAAAAGTTTATTATGATATGGGTGTTAGAAGAATTATAGCTGCACGTGAGATTAGTTTACTTGATGTAAAAGAGATCAAAAAAAAGCTTCCAGATTTAGAGATAGAGATATTTGTACATGGTTCTATGTGTTTTGCATACAGTGGTCGTTGTTTAGTAAGTGCTGTTCAAATGGGAAGAGTTCCAAATCGTGGAAGCTGTGCAAATGATTGTAGATTTGAGTACACTTTATATGCTGGAAATGATGAACATGGAACACTTTTTAGACTTGAAGAGGAAGAGGGTATTGGTACATATATTTTTAATGCAAAAGATATGAACCTAGCTTCTCATGTAAAAGAGATATATGATAGTGGTGCTGTTGATTCTATAAAAATAGAGGGTCGTACTAAGTCTCCATATTATGCTGCAGTTACAGCTTATGCTTATAGTATGGCACTTAGAGATTGTGAAGAAAATGAATTTGTAGCTCAAAAATATCAAGATGAGTTAAACACGACTAAAAATCGTGGATTTACAGATGCCTACCTTGTACATAAACCATTTGAAAAAAGTGATACACAAAACTATGATTATGCTTTAAGTGCAGGTAGTTACGAAGTTACTGGGTTTATACTTGAAAATGAAAACTTTTTTATGTGTAAATATAAAGTTTATCCAAACGATGAGATAGAAATTTTTGCACCATTAAATAGCACTATTGAAGAGTGTGAAAATGAGATAGGTTCTATTTATAAAAAAGATGATGGAAAGTATTATATTAGCTTTAAAAAAATTATAACAGAATCAGAAAAAGAGTTAGAATCAGTTCATAGTGGAAACACAAATCCTATAAAACTACCAGGAAAATTACCATATATGACTATGTTAAGAACAAAGTCAGACTTACCAAATGAACAAACTAGTTGTTCATAAAAAATAGAGAGCCTACGTAAAGGCTCTTTATTGAAACAGTTCTGTACTTAAATATCTCTCTGCAGTATCACAAAGAATAGTAACTATTTTTTTACCTTTATTCTCTTCTAAAGAAGCTAAATATTTAGAAGCACAAATATTAGCACCAGATGAGATACCAACTAAAAGTCCCTCTTTTTTTGCTAAATCTCTAGCTTGTTTTATAGCATCATTAGAATCTACTTTTATAATATCATCATAAAGATTTGTATTTAAAGTATCAGGGATAAATCCAGCACCGATACCTTGTATCTTGTGAGGATTTGCACTCTCTCCACTTAAAACTGCACTTTGTGTTGGTTCTACTGCTATAATTTTTATATTTGGTAACTGTTGTTTTAATATTTTTCCAGTTCCACTTAAAGTACCACCAGTTCCAACTGCAGCTACAAAAATATCAATATCTACTTTTGTACCATTTTGCATATCATTTAAAATCTCTATTGCTGTTGTAGTTTCATGAATTGCTGGATTATTTGGATTTGAGAATTGGTCTAGCACTATAGCATTGGATTCATTAGTAGCCATCTGCTTCGCTTTATTAATAGAACCTGCCATACCTTGAGATGCTGGTGTTAAAACAATATTTGCTCCAAATATCTCCATTAGTTTACGTCTTTCAATACTCATAGACTCAGGCATAGTAAGAGTTAGTTTAATACCCATTGATGCACATTGACTAGCCAATGCTACGCCAGTATTTCCACTTGTAGGTTCTATTATATGAGTCTCTTTATTTATTGTTCCATCTTTTAGTGCTTGTGCTATCATATTCATACCAATTCTATCTTTTACAGAACTAGTTGGGTTCATAAATTCACATTTTGCATAGATAGATGAATTAATATTATTTAATTGTATTATTGGTGTATTTCCAACTAAATCAGATATGTTTTTTGCTATTTTCATTTGTAATTAATCTTCTATTCTACTATTTTTTTCAGCTATTCCACTTAGACCAAATCTTCTTGCTATCTCTTGTTTGATTCTATCTGGTGATATATTTTTAGATGCAAGTGCTACAAGTACATGATATAATAAATCAGCACCTTCATATATAATCTCTTCTGTATCATTATCTTTTACTGCAAATGTAAATTCACCAGATTCCTCAACTATTTTTTTTAGCATGGAGTTCTCTTTACCTTGAAGAAGTTTTGCAGTATATGAAGTTTTTGGGTCATCATTTTTTTTATCTTGTATAGTATGATATAAAGTATCTACTACACCATATGCTGTAGTTGTATCAACTTCAATCTGGCTATTTGTTTCGCCAGTTTTTATATCTGTAAAAAAACAACTTTTTCTACCTGTATGACAAGCTACACCTTTTTGATTTACTTGTAATAAAATAGTGTCATTATCACAATCTAAAGATATAGAAACTATCTCTTGTGTATGATTTGAACTTTCACCTTTTTTCCATATTCTTTGTTTACTTCTACTAAAATAGTGTGCATAGTTTGTTGCAAGTGTTAACTCTACAGCTTCTTTACTCATGTAAGCTAACATTAGAACTTCTTTGGTAGTGTAATCTTGTGTTATAACTGGTATTAAACCATCTTGTTTTTCAAAGTCTATTTGTTCTATCATTTTATATTTATCCTTGTGATTTATTATTCTTAGTTAAAACCTGTTATTTGATTTTCTTCTATATCTTGGTGTTCGATGTATTCTTCTGTTTGTTTTGTCGTATTATTTTCATAGATGAAGTCATTGATAAATTGTTCTTCATAGATAGTATTATTAGTATCATCATCTATATATGGTAACTTAGATTCTAATAATATAATTTGTTGCTCTAAAGTTTGAGTATTATTTCTTTCATTTGATAAGTTATTTTCTAGGTTTATTATAGTTTGATTTAGTGTTGAGTTTTTTGATTTTAAATATTTAATTTCATCTGTTTGTTCAATGTTTTCAGACAACAGTTCATCTGCAATATTTTCATAGTTAATTATTTTAGTATAGATTAATCCAAGTGCTATTGACAAGGTAAATATTATTATATATGTGATGTTTTTCATTAGTTAATTATATTTTTACATTAAATAAAAAGAGATAAACTCTTTTTATTTTACTATTTAGAGATTGCTGTATCTCTAGATTTATTTTTTGTATCTACCCAAATATTTGGAGTAGAACCACCAGGTGTTAAGAATATTTTAGCATCTTTATTAACTTTAAGTGCTTCATTAAATTGACCCTGTATTTTAATTTGTTCTAAATGTAAAAGCTTCGTTGTTAAAGATTTAGCAACTAGGTCATTCGCTTTTGCTTGTGCTTGTGCTTCAATAGTAACTGCATCTGCTCTACCTTGTGCTTCAATTCTATTTGCCTCAGCATCTCCAGTAGCTTTTGCAGCTCTTTTTTCAGCTTCTTGTTTAGTTCTTAAAACTTCGTATTTAACTCTTTCAGACTCTTGATTTGCAACTTGAACTTTTTCAATTTGCTCTTTAATCTTAGTAGGAAGAACGATCTCTCTTAATTGAACAGACTCAATTGATACAGGTTTGCCCTCTAAAGATTCAATTTCTGTTCTAATACCATTTTCAATTTGTGTAGCAATAGCATTTCTTTGCATTGGTAAATCTTCTGCGTTAAATCCACCAACAACATTTCTTACAATGTTTCTTACAACTGGATTTACGATTTTATCTTCCCAAGAAAGTCCCCATGTTGCAATTGTTGTAGGTGCTCCATGTGGTAAAAGTTTATATTGAACTGTTAATTCAATTGAAACTGGTAATCCCCTTGCATCAAGAATATTAATAGCTGGATTGATTTTAATTCCAGCACCCATTCCACTCATATCTTCAATTGATTTATAGTTAATAAGTCTAACTTTTGTATCAACAGTGATAATCTTTTGAATACCAGGGATATAAAGATGAAAACCAGGTTGTAAAGCTTCAGTTTCATACTTACCTGTAGTAACTTTAATACCAACTTCACCAGAGTTAATAATAACATATGGTTTTGCCATAAATAGCATAACAACTATTGCAATAACTACATATACGATACCTGATTGTTTATTGAAGTTTTTAAATAGTTCAGGTGGTTGAAAAGGTGGTTCATAACCTCCGCCATTTCCGCCATTTCCACCGCCTCCATTGTTAGAGCTCTTTTTTGAGTCGTTAGAACCTTTGTTCTGCTGTTGTCTATTTTTAAAATAGTCGTTATCTATTGGCATTTTACTTTTCCCTTTGTTTGTCATATTTTTATCCGCTACCGATAAATTATAAAAAATATAAAATTTTTATAATTTATTTTTGCGATATGAAGCGAGTTCATATTTATACGCAATAATATATTATTGCACTTTAGTTTGTCTTAAATATATTGTTTAGTTAATATATGTTAAATGTTTTAAGTACTTTTCATTTTTCCCAGCAACTACATCAAAGTAAGCTGTTTGGATTTTTTCAGTTATAGGTCCTCTTGAACCACAACCGATTTTTCTAGCATCAACATCTTTAATAGGTGTGATTTCTGCAGCTGTTCCTGTTAAGAAACACTCACTACAGATATATACCTCTTCTCTAGTGATTCTTCTTCTAACTACCTCTATTCCCATATCTTGAGCAAGTTCTATAACTGTAGCTTGTGTTATAGATTTAAGTGAATTGTCATTTGGTGGAGTTATTAGTTTTCCATCTTCAACCATAAAAAAGCACGCTCCGCTAGCTTCTGCTATATAACCTTGATCGTCTCTCATTAATGCTTCATCATACCCCGCTTCAACTGCTTCATATTTTGCCATTTGTGAGTTTAAGTAATTTGCAACAGCTTTTGCTTTTCCCATACCTGAAGTGTTTCCACCTCTAGTCATAGAAGCAATTTTAAGTCTAATACCATTTTTAAGACCATCTTCACCTAAGTATGCTCCCCATTTCCATGCAGAAATAGAAACATTAACAGGACAATCTTTATGATAAAGTCCCATAACACCATATCCAAGATAAACTAGAGGCCTGATATAAGCACCCTCAAAAAGTTCATTTTCTTGTAAAAGTTTAACTTGTGCATCGTTAAGTTGCTCAACAGTATATGGTACATCTATCATTGTCATTTTTGAAGAGTCCAACAATCTTTGTGTATGCTCTTGTAGTTTGAATATTGCACATCTACCATCTACAGTTTTATATGCTTTTGTACCCTCAATAGCACCATTTCCATAGTGTAGTGTATGTGTTAGAACATGTACCTGAGCTTCATCCCAAGGTGTAAGTTCCCCATCCATCCAAATATATTTTGCTTTATCCATTAATTAGTCCTAATTTATATTTCAATTTTACTAATTATTCTATCTAAAAATAGTTTAAAAAGTAAATAATCAAATTAAAATTCTAAAACAAGCCCCATCATTGCAATTATAAACTTCAATACTACCACCAACTTTTTCAATAATTTGCTTAGTCATATAAAGTCCAACACCAGTACCTTTACTATTATTTTTTGTAGTAAAGTTTGATTGAAATATATTATCAATTATACTGTTTGGTATACCACCGGCATTATCTTTAAAGTCTATTATTACTTTATTGTCATTATTGTTTAAAATATCAATATTTATAACTTTTTGAACCCCTTTGTCAAAAGTCAAATAAGCATCTTTTGAATTGTTAATTAAGTTTATAAATACATGTTTAAATTCATTTTCTATAACATCTATTTTGATTGTTTCATCGCAAGAAAGATTTAGTTTTATATTTTCTTTTAAAAGAACACTTTTCATTAAGTTTGCAACAGAACCTATTAAATCTTTTGCTAATACCTCTTTTTGTATTTCATCAGGTCTAAAAAAATCTCTAAAGCAATTAAGGGTTTCTATTGCGTGATCTGTTTGTTTTAGTATTTTTAGATTATTAGATAATATTTCATCATTACTTATATCTATATTATTCTCTAGTTTATAAGCTACAGAGGAAGATATCATAGATATTGTCCCTAGAGGTTGTTTCCATTGGTGTGCTATGGCATCCATCATCTCCCCAAGTGATGAAAGCTTGGCTTGCTTTTCATTTAACTTTTTTGTTTCTTGTGAATTTTGAATTCTTTTTATTGTTTTAATCATAAGAGTTGCAAATTGATCAAATTTTATAGGCTTTAACAAAAATCCATCTACCCCTAATTCAATAGCATCTGTAAAATAGTTCGATTCATTATGCGCAGATATTATAAAGCAAAACACTTCATCATTTTGTTTTTTTATATCTCTTATCATATCTATCCCATTTTTATTTGGCATATTTATATCACTAATTACAAGATGAAAATCATTTTGTTGAAACTTTTCTAATCCATCTTTACCATCAACTGCAACTTCAATATCATTAAAAAAGTTTTTAAGCATCAAAAGAGTTGATTCTCTAGCTTCTTTATTATCTTCTACATATAAGACCTTTAGGGTCTTACTAAACAGCGTTAGTTTATTTAATTGTGTTTGTATCCATTACTATAAATCAATTTTTCCTAAAACATCTGAGAGTTTATCTTTGGTAACAGGCTTTAATACATAACCTTTAGAACCTTTAGAGATAGCTTCAATCACAAGCTTTTGCTCCCCATGAGAAGTAAGCATAATTATTTTTGCATCTGAATCAAATTCTTTGATTTTTTCTAAAGCATCAATCCCATTTCCTATACCATTTATCTCTGGCATTGTGATATCCATAGTCACCAAATCAGGTTGAAATATTTCATATTGACTAATCGCTTCATGCCCATTCCCAGCCTCTGCTACAACAGTATGTCCCATATCTTCCAAGTGTCTTTTTATTGTTAATCTCATTATTTTAACATCATCTACTACTAATATATTTGCCATTTTTTAATCCTTTATTGTAATTATTGTACAAGTTAAATTTCCATCACTTGTTTCTATCTCTTTTGTTTTTGATAAATTATTCTCTTGAAGTGTCTTTAGAATACTTCTATCCATTGCAATAGGTTCACTCATTATTAAATCTTTGTATTTTTTTGGAAACTTTGAAATTGCCAATCCTGCAACAGTATTTACAATCTCGCCTGGTAATGATTCCATCATCTCCTGTTTCTCTTCATCGCTTATTGGTGTAGGGACAAATA
>JAYEPG010000188.1:0-7441 GCA_034723795.1 Campylobacterota bacterium | reverse complement strand
TTAAAGCTTTTATCTCTTCAACTGTTAATTCATCATTTCTTATCACTTTTAAGTTTGCACCTAGTTCTAAACAATATTGAACAATATTATAAGTAAAACTATCATAGTTATCTATCATTAAAATCATTTTATATATCCCTGCACGTAAATATTTAATTAATAGTGATTATACAATTAGTTATATCTATTTTAGATAATAAATAGAAACAATAAGAAAAATTATGTTAAAATGCCGCATGAAAATTTCAAAATACATATATCTTTTCTTAGCATTTGTTATAGTTCAATCTATTGCTTGGTATGGAGTAAATCAATATACTAATACAAAAATTAAAAATCTTAAAAAAAGTGAATTATTAAGAATTCAAACACAATATAATACAATATTAAAAACATTTGAAAACTTAGCAAATACAGTATTTAACGGTTATATAAATAAACCAGAAGTTATTGATTGTATTGTAAATAATGATAGAGATAAATTATATAAGCAATTAGAGCCTCACTATAGTTATTTAGAAAGTTTAGATTTTAAACAGATACATTTTCATACACCTAAAAACATATCATTTTTAAGAATGCATAAACCAAATAAGTTTGGTGATGACTTAACAAAATACAGATATAGTGTAAATTATGTTAATTTAAATAAAAAATCTATTAATGGTCTTGAGATGGGCAGAATCGTACCTGGTTTTAGATTTGTTTATCCAATTTTCTCTAAAAATAATAAAAATATTCACTTAGGTAGTGTTGAGACATCTTTTAGTGTAGCAGCATTTAGTAAATCTTTAAAAGAGTTATATAATGTTAGGACGAACTTTATTATAGATAAAAACTTAGTAAAAAATGAAATATTTAAAGATGTATCAAAAAACTATTCAAATAGTATAGAATCTGATTCATATGTGACTTTAAAGCAATCAATAGATCCTAAAATATTAAAAAACTTAAAAAACCTTGAAAGCCTTTATGATAAAAAATTAAAAAAAGCGATTAAGTCAAACTTGGATGGAAATAAATTTTTTAGTATAACGACAAAGATAAATGGATTTAATAAAATTATAACATTCTTACCAGTAAAGAATATTCAAAAAAATCATGTTGGATATTTTGTTATATATAGAAACAGTGAAAAACTTGCATTTTATGAAAAAGAGATAATAAATAAATTTATAGTTGGTTTTATTATTATTGTTGGTTTTTTCTTTGTTATATTTAGAGAATTTCGACATAAAGACTCATTGAAACAAGATATATATGAAAAAACAAAAAAACTTCAAGAAACAACAGTTATGCTTGAAGAGCAAACAGTTGAACTAGAAGAGATCAACCATACACTTGAAGATAGAATTGAAAAAGAGGTTGAAAAAAATGCAAAACAAGAAAGAGAGTTATTTCAACAATCAAAACAAGCAGCCTTAGGAGACATGATAGGGAATATTGCACACCAATGGAGACAACCTCTTAGTGCTATATCAACATCAGCAAGTGGTATGCAAGTGACATATCAAATCAATGCTTTAAGTGATGATGACTTTATAAACTATACTGATGCAATAATAAATAATGCAAAATATCTATCTCAAACAATTGATGACTTTAGAGATTTTATTAGAAGTGAAAAGAAAATAACAAGGTTTGATGTAAGTGAATCTGTAAAAAAATGTATGGCTATAGTTAACTCATCTATTAATAATCACAATCTTAATGTACAAACTTCTTACGAAGAAAACTTGATAGTTAATAACTTTGATAACGAATTACAACAAGCAGTTATTAATATATTTACTAATTCAAAAGATGCACTAAAAGATAACATTTCAGATTCAGATGAACGAATAATCTTTATTGAAACTTTTAAAGAGGAAAATAAGGCTATAATTAGCATCAAAGATACTGCTGGAGGAATTCCTGAAGATATTATTGAAAAAGTTTTTGAGCCATATTTTACAACTAAACATCAGTCACAAGGGACTGGATTAGGGTTATATATGACTCATCAAATAATTATAGATAGTATGAAGGGTAGTTTAAATGTTGAAAATATAACATTTGAATACAATAATAAAACATATAATGGTGCAAAATTTTCCATTATATTAAATTTAGCATAATAAAAAAGGATTAAAATGACAATTGATAATAGTACAATTGATAAGTTAGCAAAACTATCATCTCTAAATATAGAAGAAGATAAGAAAGAGGCTTTAGGGTTAGAGTTGGCTGATATTGTAGGTTTTGTTGAAAACTTAAACGAGATTGATGTAAGTAGTGTAGAAGCAACTTTTACAACTATAACTGGTGGTCAACCACTAAGAGAAGATTCTGCTTTTAAAGAGGATGGCTTAAGTGAAGCTATTATGAATAATGCCCCTAAAAGTGAAGAAAACTACTTTATCGTACCTGCAATAATTGAATAACATGATAAATATTTATGGTATAAAAACTTGTAGTACAGTTAGACGTGCTATTAAATTTTGTAAAGACAATAATCTTGAACATAGTTTTATAGACTTTAGAGCAGATCCATTAGATGATGAAAAAGTAAAATATTTTGCTTCTAAAATTGATATAAATATTTTATTTAATAATCGAGGTACCAAATATAGAGATTTAAAATTAAAAGATTTAAATCTTGATGATAATGGAAAAATCGAATGGTTATGTAAAGAAAATATGCTTTTAAAAAGACCCATAGTAGAATATGGAGACGATAAAGTATTAGTATCTTTTAATGAAGATACTTATAAAGAAGAGCTTATAAAGTAGTTTTTACTACTTTATAGAACCTTTTTCTTTATTTTTTATATATTCATGCATCACTGCAGGTTTTGCACTTGAGCTACTACCATCTTTTGGTCCACCATACATTACATCTGCATAGTTTTGTGTAGCTTTTGTAGCTCCACCCATATTACCTGTAGCTATCATATAACCAATAACACCAACAAAAGCTATAATAACCCATTTCATAATTAGTGCATACCTCTAACTTTATCTGCATAGTTTTGTGTAGCATCTTTCGAACCACCCATATTACCTGTAGCTATCATATAACCAATAACTAACACGAATACTAATATTACCCATTTCATATTACATTACCTCCTTTGCTTTTATTCCTAAAACGCTAAGTCCTGTTCTTATAGATAATGCTACCATACTTAATATTTTTAAATACTGATTTTGTTCATCTAATCCTATAATTCTATGCTCATTATAGAATTTATGTACAGATGCACTTAAACTATGTAAATAATCTGTAATCTTTTGCATATCTCTTTTATCAAATGCTTCATTTAATATTGTACTTAAAAGTAATGCTTCATACATTAAATCTTTAGCATCTTGATTTATACCATCAATATTCTCAGTTTTAACATCATCTACTGTTAATTCTGCTTTTTTAAACAGTTGATTAATTCTAGCATGTGCATAGTTTATATAAAATACTGGATTTGATGAATCATTGTTTTTAAGTAAATCAATATCAAACTCTAAATGAGTATCACTTTTTTTAGTTAAAAATACAAATCGTAAAGAATCGGAACCAATCTCTTCAACAATATCACTCATAAGTATAACAGTACCCGCTCTTTTACTCATTTTATATGGTTGTCCACCTTGAAGTAAGGCAACCATTTGTGATAAAATAATCTCTAATTTAGAAGAATCATTTCCAAGAAATTCAATAGCAGCTTTAACTCTTTTTATATATCCGTGGTGATCTGCACCCCAAATATTTATATACCTATCATAACCTCTATCATATTTATGTTTATGATAAATAATATCACCAGCAAGATAAGTTGGAATTCCATTTTCTCTTACAACTACTCTATCACTATCGTCACCGTGATCAGTCGATCTAATAAAGTCTTTTCCCTCTTTATTATAGATACTTCCAGTTGATTCAAGAACAGCTTTTGTTTCATCCCAAGAACCATATAAAGATTTTTCACTTATATATCCATCAAACTCTACACCTAAATCAGCCATATCACTTTTGATAAGTGCTATTACTTCATCTTTTGCAAATTGTGCTAATTCATTATCTCTAGAAGCATCTTCAAAAATCTCTTTTCCAAACTTCTCTTCGCACAATTTAGCTATATCAAAAAGGTAATCACCTCTATAATATTTTTCAGGATATTCAACAGGAACTTTTAAAATAGATTCTCTACCAGCAAGATATACAGATAAACCAAGAAGATTCATTTGAGCACCAGCATCATTTACATAATACTCACTTGTTATATCATAACCTAAATATCTACCAACCTTTAAAAGTGCATCACCAAAAACTGCACCACGTGCATGTCCAATATGTAAAGGACCTGTAGGGTTTGCGCTTACAAATTCTAATAAAATAGATTCCTTTTTTTTATCAGAATCTAAAGGTTTTGCAAAATCTTCTTGTAAAGCTAAAGCACTATCAATTCTTTTTGATAAAAAATCATTTGATAGTTTAAAGTTAACAAAACCTTTAACAGATGTTACAGATTCAAACATATCACTACTTTGAAATTTTTGTGCTAATTCCTCAGCTATCATCATAGGATTTTTTCTTAACTCTTTAGCCATAGAAAAAGCAACAGGTGTTGCAAAATGACCAAGAGATATATCTTTTGGCTTTTCTAAAACAATTTGCTTTTCTAAAATATCTTCAATATATTTTTTAACAAGATTTTGCACTAATTATAATCCTTCTATTAAACTGATGTTTTATTTTCAGTTGTTGTTGATGAATTAGTTGTTGAAGCTGTTTCTTTTTTCTCTTCATCAATCTTTTTATCATTAGTAGCCATATCAGTAGGCTCATCCTCTTTAACAGCAGATTTAAAGTCTTTTATACCTTTTCCTAATCCTTTAGCTAACTCAGGTATTTTCTTTCCACCAAACAATAATACTACTACTGCAATTATTATAAATAGTTCAAATCCACTAGGCATTCCCATATTTAATTTCCTTTTATTATTAATTTCAATTATTATACTAAATAAAATCTTAACCATAGATATAATAAAATATAGATATTAAAATAATTAGGATAATTTAAATGAAATTTACAGCACCATTAAAAGCAAATAGCACAAAAATATTACTATTAGGTAGTGGAGAATTAGGTAAAGAGGTAGTTATAGAAGCACAAAGGTTAGGTGTAGAGACTATAGCTGTAGACAGTTATGCAAATGCACCTGCTCATTTAGTTGCTAATAGATCATATGTAATAGATATGAAAAATGAAAATGAGGTTCTTGATGTAATAAGAAAAGAAAAACCTGATTTTATTTTACCAGAAATTGAAGCTATTAGTATTTCCGCTTTATTTGAAGCCGAAAAAGAAGGTTTTAATGTTATCCCTAATGCTGAAGCTGTAAACAAAACAATGAATAGAAAAAATATTAGAGTTTTTGCTTGTGAAGAGTTAGGATTATCAGCATCAAAATATGAATTTGTATCAACATTTGATGAGATGGAAGAAGCAGCAGGGAAAATTGGTTTTCCATGTGTAATAAAACCAGTTATGAGTAGTAGTGGACATGGTCAAAGTATCGCTAGAAGTGATGATGATTTAGAAAACTCTTGGGAATTAGCAAAAGAGGCTAGAGGAGATGCAAGTGAACTTATTGTTGAAGAGTTTATAAATTTTGACTATGAGATAACAATGTTAACAGCTAGAAATGATACGGGAACAACATTTTGTGAACCAATAGGTCATATTCAAAAAGATGGTGACTATATATTCTCATGGCAACCAATGAATATGTCAGAAATAGCAAAAGAAAAATCAATCGATATTGCAAAAAAAATCACTGATGGACTTGGCGGAAGTGGTCTTTTTGGCGTTGAACTATTTATCAAAGGTGATGAAGTTTACTTTAGTGAAGTAAGCCCAAGACCTCATGATACAGGTATGGTTACAATGATTACTCAATCACAAACACAATTTGCTTTACATATTAGAGCTATACTTGGCTTACCACTTGATTTTATAACATATGGAGCAGGAGCAAGTGCTGCATATAAATCTACAACTGATACATTTACACCAACTTTAGAAATAGATGCATCACTGTTTACTGAAAACTCTTTTGTAAGAGTATTTGGAAAACCACAATCTCACTTAGGTAGAAGATTGGCAGTTGCACTTACTTATGATAAAGATGACAGTGAAGTAGCACTTTTAAAAGCAAAAGAACTTATATCAAAAATAAAAGAATAAAAGGTTATACAGATGCTAAACGATAACAACTTTATAAATATCGCAACAGAGATTGCACTTGCTAGTAAGTGTGTATCTAAACAAGTTGGTGCTGTTATCGTAAAAGATGGTAGGATTTTAAGTACAGGATATAATGGTACTCCAGCAGGTTACAATAATTGCTGTGATCACTGGAATGGCGAATATACAAAAGAACACCATGAGTGGTCAAAAACTTATGAGATTCATGCAGAGATGAATGCAATCATTTGGGCTGCAAGAAAAGGGATAAGTATAGAGGGTGCAACTATATATGTAACCCTTGAACCATGCAGTGAATGCAGTAAAAACTTAATAGCTAGTGGTATTATCCGTATAGTTTATAAAAATGCTTATGAACACACAAATTCAGATATAGTAACAGGATTTTTAAAAGCAAATAATGTTTCAATCGAGCAGTTAACTTAACTTTTTATGGATAATAATAAGTTTTATCAAACTTCAATAAAAGAGTTTGGCATATCGGCTCAAGGCGTTCATTGGAATAGTAAATATACTCAATATAAAAGATTTGAGATACTTACAAAGCTTATTAAAAAAGATATAAAATCATCATCAATCATTGATGTTGGTTGTGGATTTGCAGAATACTACAACTATCTTCAAAATAATAATAGAACTCCTTCTAAATATATTGGGATTGATTGTGAAGACGAGATGGTAAATATCTCAAAAAAAAGATTTCCAAATCAAGAATTTTATAAACAAAATATTTTATACGATAATTTAATAAATGCTGATTATTATATATCTAGTGGGGCATTAAATATATTAACTTATGATGAGATAAATATATTCATTAAAAAATGTTTTGAGAGTGCAAACAAAGGTTTTTTATTTAATTTTTTAAAAAATCTAACGTTTAATAGTATTAAAAAATATGAGATAATAGATATATGCAAAACTCACACAAATAACATTATTATAAAAGAAAACTATTTAGAGAATGATTTTACCATCTTTATGGTAAAACCATAAGATAAACACTCTCTACAGTATTTATTTTACTATTCTCATCTTCAATAAATTTACTGTAGTTTTATTACGATTTCACCTTGATATATACATAATGTATGGTTATAACTTGTATAACAGTATAATCAAAAATTCCAAAAGAATAAAAGCTATTTTTTAAGCTTCAAAGTCAAATCTTTATAATCTTTCAAGATAACT
>JAYEPG010000187.1:0-27364 GCA_034723795.1 Campylobacterota bacterium | reverse complement strand
GTTCCACCTGTTGCAATTAAGTCATCTATAATTAAAACTTGAGCATTCTCTTTTGGAAAAGCATCAAGATGGATTTCAACTTCATCAAAACCATACTCTAACTCATATTTTTCACAAATAGTAGCCCCAGGAAGTTTCCCTTTTTTTCTTACAGGTACAAAACCGATTTTTAATCTATCAGCTAAAGCAGCTCCAAATATAAAACCTCTAGCATCAAGTCCAACTATATAGTCTAAGTTAGCTTCTTTGTATCTATCCTCTAAGTGATCCATTAAAACTTGATATGCATCAGCATTGTTAAGTAAAGTTGTAATATCTTTAAACATAATTCCAGGCTTTGGAAAATCTGGTATCTCTCTAATACTATTAAGTATCACTTTTCTTTGATCATCATTTAAAAATCTTCTCATTATTATTGCCCTTTATTATTTATTTTATTTTTTATTTAATTAAAAGTTATTGTCTATTATTTGACAAATTGTATGTCCAAAAAGTATATGCATCTCTTGGATTCGTGGAGTATTATCGCTTGGAACTACAAGATTTATATCACAAGCTTCATTCATACCACCACCATCTCTACCACTTAGACCAACAGTTTTACATCCTAATTCTCTTCCAAGGTTTAAAGCGTTGATAACATTTTTACTATTTCCACTTGTACTAATACCGATAATTACATCACCTTTTTGAGCAAGTGATTCTACTTGTCTATCAAAAACTCTATCATATCCATAATCATTTCCAATAGCAGTTAAAGCACTAGTATCAGTAGTAAGTGCAATACCAGGAAGTCCACGTCTTTCAGTTTTGTATCTTCCTGTTAATTCAGCAGCAATGTGCTGTGCATCAGCAGCTGAACCACCATTTCCACATAATAAAACTTTATTTCCATTTTTTAAAGCATCCACTATGATTGTAGATGCAGTTTCTATGTCATTTTCCATATTATTTATAACATTATTAATTGTTTCTAAATGTGATTCAAACTCTTGTTTTATTGTAGTTAGCATAAACCTATCCTATATATTATATATGTAGATATTTTAGCTAAATATTATTTATGATTTTATAATAGTAGGTATATCTTTATAATAAAAGAGTTAAATATCATTTTATTCAAAAACCAATTTTTCAAAACTTTGTACAATAATATTATCAATTATCTCGTTTGTATCATATGTAATAAGTTTATTTATTTGTTTATTATCTATATTGAAATGTTTAAAAGCATTTAATTCTCTTTTTTTTGTTTTTTCATCACTAATATCATAAGAGACTTGATAGATAGTATTATTACACTTAAAATCTATCTCATAGTTATCTTTTAGATAGGTTACCTCTTCATTTGTTTGATATAAAATATTAAATACCATATTTTCCAAAATATTTCCATTGTTTAAACTTCTATTTATTCCAAGATTTAAAAAACCATTATCATTAATATATAACTTTTTTGTAGATTTTATCTGTTGTGTTAATTTAGTATGATATGCACATATAGTAGATACTAAAAAGTTATCTTCAAAATACCCTATATACTCTTTTATACTCTTAGCATCTATATTTATCTTTTTTGCTAAAGTTGTATAATTTAAAGCTGTAGTTGCATTTGATACTACATAGTAAAATAAATCTTTGATTTCTGTAGAGTTTTTTATTTTGTATCTTGGCACTATATCTTTTAAAATAATATCTTCTGCAATATTTCTTAATATCTCTTTTTTTATCATCTCATCTTCTATTGAAAATACACTATAATACCCACCCCATTTTAGATACTCATCTTTTGCTCTAGATATCTCAATTTTATTTGATATTTGATTTAATTTAGTTTTATGAGGTATATTTTTATAATCTAAAAATTCTAAAAAACTAAAACTATGAATCTGTAACTTTAAAACTCTACCTGTTAATACTGTAGCATAATTAGATGTTAGTAATGATGAATTTGAACCAGTAATAACAAACTTTATATTACTATTTTCATACTTTGACTTTACAAATACTTCCCAATTTGAAAAGATTTGTATCTCATCTATAAAAAAATAAATTTTTTCATCTCTAGAGGGGTTTGCTATTTTTAAATATTCATCAAATAATTTGTTTAAATATGTTGAGTCATTTTTATAAGGTATAAACTCAGGTTTTTCAAGATTTATAAAAAATATATTTTTAGAATTTGTAGTTTTTAATAACTCTTTTATAATTAACTTAGCCAAAGTACTTTTACCTACTCTTCTAGCACCAATGAGTGCTAAAACCTCTTTTGTATTTAAATACGAAATTGCTTTTTTTAAAACTTCTCTACTTTTAAAGTGATCATAAACATCATCTTTTATCCAATGTTGATTATCTTCTAGTATAACTGATTCCATATTTTATTACCTTTATTAGGATTGTATTCCTTATTGTAGTTAATAATATATGAATATACTCTTAAATATTATAATTTCTTACTATAAAATATATTATATACCATTGTAATACAACAATACATTATTTAAAAGAAGATCATCATAAGTCCCTTATCTCTTTAGTTCTACTTAATAACAGTAGGTATATCTTTTATTGAATTTAAAACATAAGTAGCGTTTGATTTCTCTATATCAAATTTATGTCCTGTTTTTACTTGAATTGTATTTGGTATATTTACATTATATGCCGTTTGTATATCTGAGTCTTTATCGCCTACAAGCCATGAGTTTTTATAATCTATATCTAGAATTTTAGAAGCTTGAGTTATCATATCTATTTTTGGTTTTCTACAGTTACAATTTTCATCTGGTGCATGTGGACAACAAAATATTCCACTGATTTTTATCCCATTTTCTTTAAACTGTTCTTTCATCCAAGTTGTTAAAGTTTGATATTGTTCAAAACTATAATAACCTCTTCCAATACCTGACTGATTTGTAATAATAACAAATTTATAACCTAAATTTTGAAGATAATTTAATGAGCTAAAGACACCATCAATAAACTCAAAATCTTCTATTTTATAAAGATAGTTTTTTTCAACATTTATCACACCATCTCTATCTAAAAATATTACTTTTTCCATATTTTATACTCTTTAAAAAAGGTCATACGAAACTGACCGTACACCAGAGTCATATATTTTTAAACATAGTTCACTACTATCTTGAAAAATATCTACGTTCAGTTTATTTCCACTTATTACTATAGTGATACAAGTTGTCTCTTTACTTTTATATTCTAGTTGCGTATCTGAGACTACCCAGTTTTGAGTATTTACATTTACTGCATCTGTAATTTTCGATATACCATTGTTTATCATATAGTGTGATTGTATTGAATTTGAGATTGTTGAAACATCTTGTTTGATTGTAGATACTATTGCTCCACTTCTGGAGTCTAATAGTTTTGGAATTGCTAAAGCTGCAATGATTCCAAGGATAGAAATAACAAATATTAACTCCACAAGAGAAAAAGCTTTTTTAAAATTTTGTTTTTTATATATTGAACTTTTTGAATCTATCATTTTTACCCTTTAAATTTCTAAAAACCAAAAGTGATAGATTTGGTTTAGATTGTGCTAAAGTCAGATAAAGGCGTACTGTAGTACGTCAAAATCTTACTTTAGTGCAAGATGAGCCAAAGCTATCGCTTTTATTTTATTCCCATTCTATTGTTGCAGGCGGCTTAGATGAAATGTCATAAACAACACGGTTTATACCATCAACTTCATTTATAATTCTTCTACTCATTAACTCTAAAACATTATGAGGAATATGTGCAAATGTTGCTGTCATACCATCAATTGCGTTTACAATTCTAATACAAGCAGTGTTATCATAAGTTCTGTTATCACCCATTACACCAACTGATTTTACATTTAATAAAACTGTAAATGCTTGCCAAGTTTTATCATACCAACCAGTACTTCTTAAAACATCAAGCATAATAGTATCTGCTTTTCGTAAAATATCTAAATCGCAAGAATTAACATCACCCATAATTCGTATAGCAAGACCAGGTCCAGGGAACGGATGACGACCTATCATTCTAGATGGTAATCCAAGCTCTAACCCTAACTCTCTTACTTCATCTTTAAATATCTCTCTTAAAGGCTCAATAAGTTCAAAAGTCATCCAATCAGGAAGCCCACCAACATTGTGATGTGATTTGATTGTTTTTGATGGTCCTTTAACTGAAACAGATTCAATAACATCTGTGTAAAGTGTACCTTGAGCAAGGAACTCTATACCATCATGTTTTTTAGCTTCAACATCAAATACTTCAATAAATGTTTCACCAATAATTTTTCTTTTTGTTTCAGGATCAGTAACGCCTGCTAGTTTAGATAAAAATTGCTCACTTGCATCAACAGTTATTAGTCCAATACCACGATTAGCGAACATATTTTGAACATCTTCAACTTCATTTCCTCTTAAAAGTCCATTGTCAACAAATACAGGTACTAAGTTTTCTCCAATAGCTTCACTTAAAAGAGTTGCAACAACAGAGCTATCAACTCCACCACTTACACCACAAAGTACTTTTTTATCTCCAACTAACTCTTTAATTTTACTAATTTGTTCTTTTGCAAAGTTACCCATGTTCCAGTTTTTTTCACAATTACAAATGTTCTTTGCAAAGTTAATTAACATCTCACCACCCTCAACACTGTGTGTTACTTCTGGGTGGTACTGAAATGCATAGATATTTTTATCTTCGTTGGCTATTGTAGCATAAGGTGAATTTTCACTTGTACCTATTACTTTAAATCCTTCTGGTAAAGACTCAACTCTATCACCATGAGACATCCATACAACTTCATCACAAGTTATACCATCAAAAATAGGAGATGAACTATCTTCTATTTTTAATTTTGCTTTTCCATACTCATGGTGGTCTGCTGGAATTACACTACCACCTAAATAGTGAGCAATAGTTTGCATACCATAACAGATTCCTAAAATTGGTAAACCTAGGTCAAAAATAGCTTTATCTACTTTATAAGCATCATCTGCATATACAGAAGCTGGACCTCCACTTAGGACTATACCTTTTGGGTTTCTAGCTTTAATATCTTCTAAACTTTCATTGTATGGTACAATTTCAGAATAAACTCCATTATTTCTTAATCTTTTTGATATAAGTTGCGTGTATTGACTTCCAAAATCTAAAACTAAAATTGGTACATGTTTCATTAAAATTCCTTATTTATTATATGTGATTGTATCTAATTGTTATTAATTAGTCTCTTAAATATTACCCCGTCAATTGACTTCAACGCAATATCTTCTATACTTTGTTCCTTTTCTATAGTAGCCAATATCTTACTATCAAACATATAGTTTTCAGCAATTTTTTGTACTACTTCTAAAAGTTTATTATCTGGTAATATATATCTTGCATTTAAATTATTTGCATATATTGATTCTTTTATAGAAACAATTTTAACAGCATAGTTTAGGTCGTTTTGATTACAGTATTTCATTAAATCTTTATCAAACTCAAATACTACTGTAGTATTTGGTTTAGTTAATTTTATATCTTCTATACTATTTATTACAGATATATTTTCATAATTTATATAGTTGTCACCTATTATTATCACAAGTTTGCCTTTACAATTAGTGCTTTAAACACTCTTTAGAACAATAGTATTTACCGTTACTTAATATTGAATCATCTTTTGAAGTATAAACTCCACAAGTTGGACACTCAACCATTGTATCAGTTATTTGATCATACTTTTTTGAGTCTTTTATATTTTTTTCTCTACCTTTTTTAAAAAACATAAGATATACTAAAAATAATACTACCCCTACTGCTAATAACTTAATTCCCATTGATTAAACCTTTTCTTTTCATATATAAGTAGTTTCTATGCTCACCTACTTTTTTTACTTCATAATTTTGTAGTTGTGCATTTTTTATCTCTTCTTCACATAAACTACCTTTGTAAAATAGATAAGATGTATCATCATCACTTATATTTTGTGTAAGTTCAAGAAGTAAAGATGTATTTGATACAGCACGGCTCGTAATTAGGTCAAAACCCCTGGTTTCTTCAGTAAACTGTTGAAAATCTAACTCCTCAACTCTACTTTGAATAATTTCAAGATTTTCTAATTTTAAAGCACTTTTTACAAAATTTAAAAAAGCAACTCTTTTTGAACGTGGTTCTATCAATACAGCTTTTACATCAGGTCTTGCAATTGCCAAAAGCATACCAGGATAACCAGCACCAGTACCTACATCTGCGAATGATTTGAAAGTTTCAATAAAAGACAATGGATAAACAGAATCTAAAATATTTGCCTCTATCTCTTCATATTTTAAAGATGCTGTTAAATTATGTACTTTACCCCATTGTTGTAAAAGTTTTATAAACTTATCACATCTTTTAAAAAACTGCTCATCTAAATTTAAATCTAATTTTTCAAACTCTTTCTTTTCCATTATAGTAGGTGTTCCATTTTCTCTTTTTTTATTTTTAAGTATTCACTATTTTGTGAAGTCTTACCAACTTGAATTGGTACTCTATCAACTATATCAGCTTTTATACCTTTAAGTTTTGCAGGGTTATTTGTGATAAGTTTTACTTTTTCTATTCCATAATAGTCAAATATAAAATCAACAACTTCGTAAGTTCTTTGATCTGAAGCAAATCCAAGTTGATGATTAGCTTCAACTGTATCTAAACCTTTATCTTGTAAAGAGTAAGCATTTACTTTATTTAAAAGCCCAATATCTCTACCTTCTTGTCTTAAATAAATCACCATTCCACTATTGTCACTTATGAAATCTAAGGCATAGTTCAGTTGTGCTTGACAGTCGCATTTTATACTACCTATTGCATCACCAGTTAGACATTCGCTATGGATTCTTACTGTTGGTATCTCTTCTAAATCTTTTGTAAATATTACAAGGTGTTCTTTAATACCCTCTTTAAATGATTGTATTAAAAAATTACCATGTGTAGTTGGTAAATTTGCAACATTTGAAACTTCTATATTCATATGGCTTTAATTCCTAATTGGTTAAAATTAGGCAATTATAACTAAAAAGGTTTGCAGATATGTTTAAAAGATTTAGAAGATTAAGAATTAATGAAACTTTAAGAGGATTAGTAAGGGAAACTACAGTAACTCCAGATGATTTTATATACCCTCTTTTTGTAAGAGAAGGTGAAAAAATAAAAGATGAAGTGTCATCTATGCCTGGTGTTTTTCAAATGAGTATTGATGAGATTTTAAAAGAGTGTGAATATATTCGAACTCTTGGATTAAACTCTATAATTTTATTTGCTATTCCTGATGTTAAAGATAGTGTTGGTAGTGAGTGCTTATGTGAAAACAGTATCATTAGTCGTACTGTAAAAGCTGTAAAAAAAGAGTTTCCTGATATGTTTGTAGTAACAGATTTATGTTTTTGTGAATATACTGATCATGGTCACTGTGGAATATTAAGTGAAGATGAAACAGTTGATAATGACGCAACATTAGAATTATCTGCGCAACAAGTTTTAATCCACGCAAAAGCAGGTGTTGATATGATTGCACCTAGTGGAATGATGGATGGTATTATTGAAGTTTTACGAAAAACTTTAGATGAAAATGGATATGAAAACTTACCAATTATGGCATATAGTACAAAGTTTGCTAGTGGATATTATGGACCATTTAGAGATGTTGCTGAATCAACTCCAAGTCATGGAGATAGAAAACAGTATCAAATGGACCCAGCAAATAGACTTGAAGCACTTGAAGAATCACTTGAAGATGAGAAGCAAGGTGCAGATATACTTATGGTAAAACCAGCACTTGCATATCTTGATATAATAAGAGATATTAGAAATAGTTCAAACTTACCTTTAGCAGTTTATAACGTAAGTGGAGAATACGCTATGCTTAAAAATGCAGGTCAAGCTGGACTTATTGATTATGATAGAGTTATGTGTGAAACAATTGTCTCTTTTAAAAGAGCAGGTGCAGATATAATCATCTCATATCATGCTAAAGAGTATTGTGAACTACTTGCAAAAAATGAGATTGTATAATGGAAAACTTTGGGGCAAACTTTCAAGACTTTAAAGATATTGTACAAAATACAAGAACTACTAGAAGATTTAAACAAAATGTTACAATTGATAAAAAAGAGTTAATAGAACTAATTGACTTAACAAGAACTGCTAGTAGTAGTAAAAATATGCAACCTCTTAAATATATTGCAATTACAGATGAAAAAATAAAAGATGAGATTTACAAACCTTTGCAATGGGCTGCACATCTTCAAGACTGGAATCAATCAGAAGATGAAAAACCATCTGCTTATATTTTAATGATAAATGACACTTCTATAGATGGGTTTGCTATGATTGATTGTGGAATTTCACTTCAAACTATAATGTTAGGTGCAACAGCAAAAGGGTATGATGGGTGTCCGTTGGCATCTATAGATAAAGATGCTTATAAAAAACTTTTTAATCTACCTTCTAATTTAGAACCAATGCTAATAATCGCACTTGGTATAAAAGATGAAAATATCACTATTATTGATGCTATAGATGATACAAACTACTATAGAGATGAAAAGCAAAATCATTTTGTACCAAAAAGAAAACTAGAAGATATATTAATCAATGAGTGCTAGTGTACTTATAACGGGTTGCTCATCTGGCATAGGTGAACAAACTGCAATATATTTAAAAGATAAAGGGTATAAAGTATTTGCAACTGCAAGAGATATACAAGACGTTCAAAGACTTGAAAGTTTGGGCTTTGATGCTTACTATCTTGATGTAACAAAAAAGCAAAGTATAAAAGATACATTAAATAAAATATTAGAGATAACCAATGGGAAACTTGATGTTGTATTTAACAATGCAGGATATGGTCAACCAGGAGCTGTTGAAGATATAACAACAAATGTTTTAAAAGAACAATTTGAAACAAATGTTTTTGGTCTGCACGAAGTTACTATACAAGTTTTAGATATTATGAAAAGACAAGGATATGGGAAAATCGTACAACATAGTTCTGTTTTAGGTTTAGTATCTTTAAAACTTAGAGGCTCATATAATGCAAGTAAATATGCAATTGAGGGTTTAACAGATACTTTAAGACTGGAACTCCTTGATACAAATATAGATATAACACTTTTAAATACAGGACCAGTTTTAAGTGAGTTTAGAAATAATGCAAAACAAAAAACAAAAGAAAATATAGATATAGAAAATTCAAGATTTAAAGATAGTTATATAAAAAGTTTAAGTAGTTCAAAAAGTGATGTACCATTTACACTTGAAGCTATTGAGGTAGCTAAAATAGTAGAAAAAATAATTAAATCAAAAAAAGTAAAACCAAGATATTATATCACTAAAGCTACATATCTTTTAGGATATTTAAAAAGAGTTTTATCAACAAAAGCCTTAGATAAGATTTTAAATAGAATTTAGAATCTTATCTAATTTATCTCTTTTGAGTTCATTTTTTGTTGTAAATAATCTGCAATTTGCATAAGACAAAAAGTGATTATAAATATAAATAACCCAGGGAAAAAACTAACCCACCAAGCTATCTCTATAACCTCTTTTCCACCTGAAAGTAAACTTCCCCAGCTTATTTGTGGAGGATTGATACCAAGTCCTAAAAAACTAAGACCAGATTCTGCAAGTATAGCACCACCTACTCCAAAAGTAAATGAGATAAGAAATATTGGTGCTAAAAGTGGTGCAAAGTATTTTAAAATAATTTTAGTTTTACTTACTTTTGCTAAATTTAATACTTTTATATATGGTTTATTTGATATAGCAAAACTTTCACTTCTGATCATTCTTGCCATACCCATCCATCCAGTGATAAATAGAACAATAATTAAAATAGTGATTGATGCTTCCATATAACTTACAAGTGCCAAAAGTAAAAAAAATGTTGGAAATGTTAAAAACAGATCAATAATAATAGTGATAGTTTTATCAGTTTTACCTTTAAAATAACCAGCACTAATACCAACAATAAGACCAATACAAGAAGCTATCATAGCACTTAAGAAGCCAATAATAATAGAAGTTTGACCACCATTTAATATTCTAGCAAATAGATCACGACCTAATCTATCTGTACCCATAATATTTTCAAAACTAGGAGGAAGTAATATAGCTTGAGGGTTTAAAGTATATGGAGAAACTGTATAGATAAAGGGCAAAAGAAATACCCCTACAACTACTATAGATAAACTCCAAATAGAAACTTTAAACATTATAGTATGTTAAAGAACTCTTTCCAAACTTCTTTGTTTTATATTTTGTAAATTTACCTAGAGTTTCTGGTAATTCTAGTTCCGTCATATGCTCAAAAGTAATTAAAATAACATTCTCATTTTCAATATTTCTTACCATATCAAAAGTTTTTTCATAAATATCTTCCATACCATCTCTAAAATCAAAAGGTGGATCTAAATATATAATAATATCATCATCCTTTATGCTCTTTTGATTTTTTAATTGTTCTAAAAGTGTAGGTAGCTTTTCAAATGTATCACCATGCAAACTTGTACATTTATTGGCATCAATACTATCACAGTTTTTTTGTAATATTCTATACGATTTTCTATCTATCTCACAAAAATAACTATGTTTTGCTCCCCTGCTTAGTGCTTCTAAACCAATAGCCCCACTACCGCCAAACCCTTCAATAAAAAGAGTATCCATAATATCAAATTGTAAAACATTAAAAAAAGATTCTTTTAAAATAGATTTTGAACTTCTTGTAACTTCTAAAGATGGTAACTCTAAAACTCTACCTTTGTAGATACCACCTACTATTTTTGTTACTACACTATTTTTTTTAGCCATCTATATTCCCTTTATTTATCATCTAATTAGAAATCTTTCTCTCATATTTTACAACTTTATTTTTTCCACCATTTTTAGCTTCATATAAAGCTAAATCGACATTTTTAACTATTGTATCTTTACAGTCTACACCATTTTGAAAAACTGTTACTCCTAAACTTATAGTTATATTCCCTTCAACTTTAACAAATTGATGTTTTTCAACATTTAACCTTAATGTTTCAGCAATAGTCATACTATTTTCTAAAGATGTTTCAGGTAATAAAATCATAAACTCTTCACCACCCCATCTACTAGCAATATCTGTTTTTCTAATCGATTTTAAAATTATATTTGAAATATCTTTTAAAACAATATCTCCAACGTCATGACCATAAGTATCATTTATTTGTTTAAAGTTATCAATATCAAGCATAATTAAACTCAATCCATGCTTGTATCTCTCTTCTCTTAAAATCTCTTTATTAAAATCATCATTTAGTTTTTGTCTATTATATAGTTTTGTTAAATTATCATGTGTTGCTTGATATTTTAACTCATATGTATATTGTTTAAGTTCAGTAATATCTGTAAATGAAACAACATAATGTGTTGTATTGTAAAAAAATGTTTTAATATTTACTTGAAAAATTCTCTTTTCATCTTTTTTATTTTTTATTTTAACTATTCTACCAATACTATCTAATGCAGATATATCTTCTATCCAAGATGAATCATCTTGTGAATGAAAATAGTTTTTACCTTCTAAAAACATATTACTAATAGACGGGTATTTCTCTTTATACTCTTCTATAGTATCTACACCAATAAAATCCAATAATGTTTTATTTACACTAGATAATTTATCTTTATCAACAACCAAAATCATATTTTCTTGTGAATCTAAAATTGACCGAAGTTCTATTGTCTTCTCTTCAATTTGAGATTCAAGATTTTTATTTGCTTCTATTAGTTTATTTTTTAAAAAAGCTGACTCAACTGCTAAAAGTATTGTATCTATTAAATCATGTAAATTTAAAGGTTTACTTACATAACCACGTACTCTTAAGTTTATAGCATGCTTTAAAAAATCTGCATCATTATGAGCAGTTGTTACAATAGCAGGTATGTTATGATCAATTTTATATATCTCCTCTAACATCTCTAAGCCATCCATTTTAGGCATATTAATATCAGTTACAATTAAATCAAAGTGATCTAAAGAAGAACCTTCACTATTGTGTTTTTCAAATATCTCTAAACCCTCTTTACCATGACAAGCTAGTACAACACTATTTACAAATTTGGATAACACATTTGAAGTAAGAGTTCTTACCTCCTCTTCATCTTCAACATATAAAATATTTATTTTTTTTAATATACTTTTATCCATAACAATATCTTATCCAAATATCTTTAATGCTTGCTGTAAATCTTCTTTAGTGTCTATACCAAAGCTTTTTGATTCTACTTTCACCATATTTATTTTTTGATTATTTGATATTGCTCTTAGTTGTTCAAGCTTCTCTGTTGATTCTAGTATAGATGATTCTAGTGAACAAAAGTGATTTAAACTTTTTTTTGTAAAACCATAAATACCCAAATGTCCTTTATACAAACTATTATTATAATGGTCTCTATGATAAGGTATTTTACTTCTTGAAAAATATATTGCATTATTTTCTTCATCACATATCACTTTTACATGATTTGGATCATCTGCTACTTCAGAATTTATATCTTTATAACAACTAACCATTGTAAAAGATTTTGATTTTAAATTTTTTACCTTATTAATAACAGATTGCACTACATCTGGTTCTATAAATGGTTCATCTGCTTGTACATTTATAACCACTTCATCATCTGCTAAATTTAATATATTTACTGCTTCATTTATCCTATCTGTACCACTTTGATGTGTGTCAGATGTCATAACAGCTTTGATATTATGCTCACGGGCAAGTTCAATAACATCCAAAGAATCTGTCGCAATAACCACTTCATCTAAAGACTCAACTCTTTTAGCAGTTCTTATAACCATAGGCAAACCTAAAATATCTACCATTATTTTATTTTCAAATCTGCTGCTATTTAATCGTGCTGGAATTATTATCATCTTTTATCCTATTGGTAATACTACTGTAAATACCACAATATTATTCTCTTTATTTTCAACTTCTATTTTACCTTTAAGATGAAGTTCTATAATCATTTTAGATATATATAGACTCAATCCCACACCATTTCTAGTCTCTTTAGTACTAAAATATGGTGTAAATATCTCTTCTAATAGATTTTCAGGAATATTTCCACCATTGTTAGATATTTCTACTTTTATATTAGAACCATCTAAAAAAGTTTTTATATTTATAAACTTTTTATCATCAGATTCAAACTCATCTATAGCCTCTTTTGCATTATCCAATATACTAGCTATTGAAGTTGCTAACTCATTTTCATGTGTCTTGAAATCTTGATTTATACTATACTCTTCATGTATAAGTTCGTCTGTCACTGTTGATATATTTACAGCTCTATGACATACATCATTTATCATAGCCTCTTTTTTATCACCTTGAAGTTCTGTAATATATTGAAATTTATTAATGATATTTGAGAGTCCCTCTATGTTTGTCTGCATCCCTTCTAAAATAGGAACAGCTTCCTCTTTAGGAACACCATCATCTGTAAACTGATAAGAAAACAATAAGTTTTGTGCCTCTAAAGAGATTGTATTTAAAGGTTGTCTCCACTCATGTGCGACTGTTCTCATAGTATCACCCATGATTTTTAGTTTCGCTTCATTATCTACAATTGTTTCTTCTAGAATCTCTTTGTTTTGCTCCAACTTAATCTCACCAGTCATATCAAACATAACAACTGAATAACCTGTAATATCACCATATTTATTGTTAATAGGTTTAATAATAGCATCTACCCAAATAGTCTCACCATGTTTATTTTTACTTGCAATAACACCATTGTATTCACCATGAATAATAAGTTCAGACCAGATAGTACCCTCTAAGTCTTCCTCATTTAATGATGGATGACTCATGATTTTATATGATTTTCCTATTAGTTCATTTTCATTAAATAAACATAATCTACAAAATGCTTCACTAACTTTTGTAAATATCCCATCTTTATCAACATGAGCTTGGATAACATACCTATCAAAAGTTTCATGATCTGAGATGCTTTGAGTAATATCATTTGCATTTATAACAATATATTTTTTATTTAACATCAATTTAATTGATACATCAAGATAAACAACCGCTTTATCACGTCTCATACAAGAGACTCTTATATTATTTGTATATTCATTTTCATAATTTTTTCGTAAAAGTTCTTTGAACTCTGCTTTATATTTAGGGAGCAATAAACTCTCAAATTTTATTTGAAGTAACTCTTTCTCTTTAAAACCAAGAATAGGTGTAAATGCATTATTAACATATATAAATTTACTAGTTTGATCAATAATTCCAATTCCACTCCAAGAATTATTTATAATCTCTTTTAGCTCTTGAGTGTTTTTATCTATTGCTGTATTTTCTGACATCTTTGGACTCAACCTTTTATTAAAATAATTATCTTGGAGTTTATCATATATAGGTATAAAACTAACTTTTATGGATATATTTTAATGGAATCAATACACTATCTCTACTTTTATAACCATGATGAGGGATAGTTAGTATTTTAGTTTTCATCTTTAAATTGTTAAAAAATATTATATCTATATCCAAAGTTCTTGGAGCATCTTGAAAACTTCGTACTCTTGCAAATCTATGTTCATACCTTTGAAAAGCTTTTAAACAAGCTTTTGGTGATAAATTTGTTTTTAACACAATAATTCCATTTAAAAAATCATCTTGTTCTAAAAAGCCAAATGGTGGATTTGTTAGTAAGGGAGTAGTTTGAATTAAAGTAAATCTACTATCACTTTTAAAAGCTAAAAATAACTTTTTAAATCTTTTTGAAACATCACCGATATTTCCACCAATTCCTATTGTTACACTATTGTTTTTTGTACTTAATTTTGAACTTTTATAAGGAAAAGTATTACTAAAATAAAGTGTTAAATTATTGTTTATTTTTTTCTTCATTTGCCATCTCATATACAAAACTAAAAACTTCAGCAACTGCTTGATAAAGTTCTACTGGTATCTCTTGGTTTAATTCAATTTGACTTAACATATTTACCAAATCTTCATCTTTTTTTATTGGGATATTATTTTGTTCCGCTATTTTAATAATATTACTTGCATTTTCCCTTTGACCAAATGATGTAACAGTTGGTGCTTGATTTGTATGATTATCATATTTTAAAGATGCTGCTTTTTTTACAAAATTTTTTTTCATAATAATTTACGCCTTTATATCTAAACCAAAATTTAACTTATCACAAGAGTATGCATTTTGTTCATAAGTTTGTGTTTCATTACTTTGTATATCAAACAGATTTAAACTTTGTATCATAAGTCCAACACTATTTATTCCAACTCTTAATTTTTGTAAATTAGATTGTATCATCTGTTTAAAGCTTTGTGACTCAACTCCCATATTTATATTTAGATTATTTTTATTATCAAGCTGTAATAAAACCTTTAACTCACCAGCACTTCTTAAAGATAAGTTTATTTGGCATGAAAACTCATCTTTATCATTTGTATCAAACTTTATATCTGCATCATCTAAATCTTCCCAAGTAAATGGTAAAAAAGTATGGTTTGATGTAGATGTATAAGATAGTAGCTGATAAAACTCTATTTGTGTTTGAATCTTATCTATTTGTATTTTAAGCTCTTTTGGCATCTCTGCTGTTTTACTACTTTCTAATTGCTCTTGTATTTGTAATATAGCTGCTTTTAAATCAGTTGATACTATTGATTTACTATTTAAAATATTATTAGTGTTTTGAGGATTTTGAAGATCCAGTTTTATTAATTTTGTTTCTATATTATTGATACTACTTTTTATATCATTTAAAGTGCTTATATTTTTTTCTTGTGGTTGATTTTGTGGTGTTGTTTTTATCTGTTCTAATACTTTAGAAATATCAGCTTTAATTTCTGTTTTTAATGATTCAGGAATAGTTACTTTTAGGTTTTCTATTTTATCTTGTATTAAAATAATACTATTTTTAATATTATTTATAAACTCTTGTTTATTTAATGGTATATTTTGTTGTTGAAGTTTAGGCGTAGTAGAAGTTGGGTTTTTACTACTTGAAAGTATCTGTTCTTCTATTTGCCCAAGTGCAGTTTTTATTGTTGAAGATAATGGTGTATCTGACTTTAAAAGTTTTGATTCTAAAAAAACTCCACTATTTTTTATATTTGATTTTAGTGTATTCTTATCAATATTTTTAATATTTACCAAAAATTCTTTTAACACAGCAGATTGTTTTTCTAGTTTTGGATTTTGTTCTATTAGATTAGATAAGTTTTTAACTTCATTTGATAAGTTTTTAAAATCAAATATTTGTTTATTTGAAGTTAAAAGTTGGTTTACATTACTCTTATTTTTAACCCCTTGAGATAAATCCTTAAATAAATCACTAAGTAAAGTTTGTACACTTTTCTCTTTAAGTAAAGATGATATATCAACTTTACCATCTACACTTAACTTCTCAATAGTTTGTTTTGTAGGTTTATCTACCTTAGTAGAAAGAAGAGTTAAAAGTGTACTTGTATTGATATTCATAAATACTCACTTTAAACTTAAACTACAAACGTAAGTTGAGATAATAAAATGATTATTAATACTAATGCAAATGGAAAAATATGACTTTTAAACACCATTGGTTGGATACCGAAAAATACTTGTAATACTCCACGTAGTCCTAGCCATCCACCTAAAAATGCTTTTATACTAAGTAAAATCTGAAAGTTTGTTAAACCTTCTTCACCAATTTCACCAAAATTAATATATAAAAGATAAGCACCAGTTACAACTGCAACAATCAGTGCTTTGGGAACAACAACACGAACATACTTCACAAAATACTCTCGTACCTTTGTATGTTCCTCATTGCTTAAATCTTTTTTCATTTTTGTTAAAAAAAGATTATCAGTAATTAAAAAACCACCATAAATAAAAACTGAAAATATATGTATAATATGTATTAAAACGTAGGTCATTAATATCCTTATAAGCTAAAAATTAATTATATCTATTATCAACTTATAGTTATAAATATCTCTTGGATGATGAGCTATAAATACAGTATCTGATATTAAATTATATCAAGATAAAAAGTATATCCTGAAACTAAAGAGTCAGAACCATAACTTGGTGTCATAGTTACATCACATACAATAGACTTATCTGAATTTGTAGTAAATGTATGTGTTGCAGTTACAGTTTGTTTAGAGTGAATTGCTTTTAACATAAGCTTTTGAAAACTCTCTTGAGAACATGAAGTACATTTTAACTTATTTATATTTTCACCTATTAACTCATCATCTTCATACTCAAATAGTCTAGATAATTTTGGTGTAACTTCCATTATTATCCCATTTTTATCTGTTCTAAATTTGCTTACATAATTATCAATTATATTTTTAAATAGTTCATTCTCTTTAGTTTTAATATTTAGTAAATAACTTAATTCTTGTGTTTTTTTATCATCATGATTACTTTTTACAACCAAGCCTTTTGCTAAAGATTCTAATTTATTTGATCGTCTATATTTTGAAACTAAATTTACTATACTTACTGTTAAATCTTTTATTTGAACAGGCTTTCTAATATATTTATCTACATGAATATCTATAGCATTTAAAAGGTTTTGGGAATCTGTATGAGCTGTTGTTATTATTTTTGGAATAGATACTTTCTCTATATTGTTTACCTTTTCAATCATATCTAAGCCATTCAATTTTGGCATATGTATATCAGATACAATAATATCAATATTATCTTGATGTTTAGAATAGGTGTCTAGTCCAACTTGACCATCGCAAGCTACATAAACTTTTTTAAAAATCTTTTCAAACAATGAAAATGTTTGATTTCTTATAGTATCATCATCCTCTACATATAAAAGTGTAATTGTTTTTAACTTTTTTGTATCTAACTTCATATCTTCCCTTTACTAAAATAATATTATTTAATCTATAAATAATGAACTTGTTTCAACAGTTTGAGGTGGTGTTAACCTAAATAGTTCATAACTTTTTACAGTCGCTACTCTTCCTCTTGCTGTTCTTTGTATATAGCCATTTGCTAATAGATATGGCTCTATGGCTTCCTCTATTGTACCCTCATCTTCACTAAGCGCAGCTGCAAGTGTACTAAGCCCCATAGGTTTACCTTTATTTGAAAGTAAAAGATCTAAAAGCCTTAAATCCATCTCATCAAAACCTTTATCATTTATACCTAGTTCATCTAAAGCATATTTACATCTGTGTAGTTCTATTGTATCTTCATCTTCAACTTCTGCAAAATCTCTAACTCTTTTGAGTAATCTTAATGCAACTCTTGGTGTTCCCCTACTTCTTCTAGCAATTTCAAAACTAGCTTTTTGTTCACTTTGTTTATTTAATTTTGCAGAGGCTAATTCTACTATTTTTGATAACTCATTATCGTTATAAAAATTTAATCTAAAATGCATACCAAATCTATCTCGCAAAGGATTGCTTAACATACCTGCACGTGTAGTTGCACCTATTAAAGTAAACTTAGGTAAATCAATTTGTACAGTTTGAGCAGCAGGACCACTACCTATAATAATATCAAGTCTAAAGTCCTCCATTGCAGGATAAAGTATCTCTTCAATTGCAGGTGTTAGTCTATGTATCTCATCAATAAATAAAATATCACCCTCTTCAAGATTTGTTAAAATGGCGGCTAAATCCCCACCTTTTTCAATAGTTGGAGCTGCTGTTACTTTGATATTTGTTTCCATCTGGTTTGCTATTATGTGACTTAATGTAGTTTTTCCAAGCCCTGGAGGTCCAAAAAGAAGTATATGATCTAATACCTCTTCCCTTTTTTTACAAGCTTTTATAAAAACTTGTAAATTTTTTTTTATCTTCTCTTGTCCTATATAATCATCCCAAATACTAGGACGAAGAGTAACTTCGTCACTACCATCTTCAAATGATATTGTTTCTAATTCTACTAATCTTTCCATTTTGTTATCTCTTTTAAATTATTTTATCTGTGAATATAACATAACTTCAAATTAATTCTTAATAATATTGCAAAATGCAATATTAATTCATACCCTCAATATATTTAACTACCTTATTTCTACCAGTTTGCTTAGCATCATATAAAGCTATATCACTTTGTTTAACATATTTCCAGAAACCTTTATTTGTATTTTGAAATAAAGCACAACCAATAGATACAGTTTTACTAAACTCTTCACTATTTGCTTGTATTTTTTGTTGTGAAAATGCAATTCTAATCTCTTCTGCTACACTAACCATTCTATCTTCATCACAATCAGTAATAATAACAATAAACTCTTCACCACCAAATCTAATAACAACATCTTTATCTGTTGTTGTATCAATTAAAGTATTTGCAATAGTTTTAATAGCTATATCCCCTATATCATGACCATAATTATCATTTATAAGTTTAAAGAAATCTATATCAACCATCATAACACCGCAAGCGACACCTTTAAGTGCACCATCATATAGTGTATTATCAATATACTTTTCAAGGTATTTTCTATTATATAAACCTGTTAAAGGATCTGTTTGTGCGTTTCTCTCAAGAACTTGCATAAGTTTTTTACTTACTATTTCAGGTTTTGCTGTATCTACATAATCTTGAATAAATGGTAAAAGTTCTCTTACTCTATCATGTTCCTCTTGCGTATCACATACAAATGAAACTAAAAAGTCAAGGTCATTAGATATAGAATATGGAACACATACATAATATTTATCAGAGTTAAACTTATCACATACAGTTTTAAACTGACAAGAATCAACTAAAGTATTTGTTCTATCAGCTCTACAACCAGATGATGTTGGATCACATAATATCTCTTTATGTACATATACTATCTGCGTGTTTTTATTTGTTGTATCTGCTTCTATAAAGTTAAAATTATGAATCTCAAATTTTTCTTCTAAAACAACTGCAAATCTTCTATAAACATCTTCTATATTTTCATCATGCTCAATAGTTTTTCTAAACTTATAAATATCAGCAAGTCTTGTTACTGTATTTTGAACATCTATAATTGGGTCTGTTACATCTTGTGTTTTATGAGCAGTTAAAAATATATCAATTTTATCCTCTATAGAGTTTAAACTATTTTGCAGCTTACTCATATGTTCATTTATCCAGTGTGCAACATTTTTAGCTTCACCACTTGTAATACCTTCAATTCTCCCTGAATAATCACCGTCGTTAGCTTTTTTCATAACAAGTTTAATAGATTCAAAAATAGAAAGATAAGGTACAATCAGATGTCTTACAAACCATAAAATAATCAAAATTAAGAATAAAGAGATTAGTGAAGTATTTAAAATAATCTTTGTACTTGTAAGTTTTAAATCATCCATTGTCATAACCATAGAGATTACACCAAGAGTATCACCCTCTTTTGCATCATGACAAGATAAACAGTTTATCTCTGATGTTTTTTCTGCTTTATATGGAATAGTAATTCTATATGTACTATGCCCTAAAAACTCTTCATCAACAATTTCAACTGAGCTACCTGTTTTTAGTACTTTTTTATCAATTTCATCTTGTGCTATTTCAGTACCTTCACCATATTGTTTTTCAACTGTTTTTGATCTTATTATCCATAGGTCATCTATATTTTCAAGGTTTTTAGTTTGGTTTATAAAAAAGTCTCTATTATCCATCATACCATTTACCATATGAGCAGTAAGACCATTCTTTACACTTTGTGCTACAAGATGAGCTTTTGTTTTTGCACTATCAAGTCCAAAATCTCTTAGATTTAATGTTATGTTAATAATCATAGCTAAAAACATCACAACCATTATAACACCAATAGTTGTAAAAATACTTCTTTTTGTTTCCATTCTATCTCCCAATTTTGTTATGTATAATAAATATTGTAGATTATATCTATTTAATTATAAATATTTAATTTAATCCCAGCTGATCTTCTCTATGTTCTATAACTTCTCTTAAATCAGATATTATTTTATGTTGTCTTATCACCTCTTCAGAGTTTAATATAGATTCCTCTTTGGCTTTTAAATGATCTTCATCTTTTAAAACAATAGTTTTTTCTAAATCCTGAATTTTTGTTTGTAAAACTTTAACAGCTTTATAAAATTTTGAAATTTTATCATTTGCAGTTTTTACCTGAGTAGACATTTTATCTTCTTTCTCTTTTATAGTCTCTTCATAATATTTAATCTGTGTTGACATAGAACTATTCTTTTTTCTTTCTAGTTTTAATTGATCATCAATCAGACTTATATCATTGCCACTATTGATATTACTTTTTAATTCAGAATTTTCTTTTTTTAATTCTAAAATATCTGCATTACTTTTTTTCACCAACTCTCTTACTTGTGTTTTAAATTCTCTTTTTTCATTTTCATCTGCAGTTGTTAAAAATCTAATAGCCATATAACCTCTTACTTCAGTATCTAACTCATCATAAAGAGGAAAAATTGTGGCGTTAACATTGTATGGTTCACCATCTTTTGCTTTATTTTTAACTTTTCCAGACCACTCTTCACCTTTTTTTATAGTTTCCCATAAATCTTTAAACGCACTTGAAGGCATATCTTCATGTCTTACTATACTGTGTGGTTGACCTATTAATTCTTCTTTTGTATACCCTGCCATATCACAAAAAATATCATTAACAAATGTTATATTACCTCTTAAGTCTGTTTTTGAAACAATAGCTACTTTATCAATGATTTTTAGATATTCTTGTGCTTCATTATAGTTATGTATAGAAACTTTATGTTCATAGATTATATGGGATGCTTGACCAATACGGGTAATAAGTTTTTTTACATTTACTGGTTTAACTGCAAAATATGATACGTCATTATCAATTGCATCAATAAAATATTCACTTTCTGTATGTGCTGAAGTTATAATAAAAGGTATATCTTTGTCAACTTTTCTAATAGTTTTCAATAACTCAATACCTGTCATATCAGGCATAGTAATATCACTAACAACTACATCAATTATATTTTCTTTATTATTATAAAGTTCTAATGCCTCGACACCATTTGATGCAATCATTACAGTTTTAAAGACTTTTTTAAAGACCTCTGATAAACTTTTTTGTAAAACTTCATCATCCTCAACATATAAAATATTTAGTGTTCTTAAAAAATCTGTATCTAACATTTAATATATCTCGTCCACCGAAGGAAATTTCTTATTTTCCACATCTTCAACATATTGTTTTACACCATCTTTAATCATCTTTGCACCATTTAGATATTGTCTTACGAACTTAGGTTTAAACTCTTCAAAAAACCCAAACATATCAGACCAAACAAGTACTTGTCCATCAGTATCAACACCAGCACCAATTCCAATAACAGGTATAGAAACAGCTTCTGTAATAGCAAGTGCAGCATCACTTTTTACACCCTCAACTACAAGTAAAAATGCACCAGCTTTCTCTACAGCTTTTGCATCTTTAATTAAACTTTTTATATTTTGTTTATCTTTACCTTTAATCTTATATCCACCCTCAGCTTTCACATTTTGAGGCATAAGACCAATATGTCCTACAACAGCAATAGAATTAAATGTTAGATGTTTTATAATATTTGCTTTTTCTTTTCCACCTTCAATTTTTACAGCATCTGCATTAGTTTTTCTATAAACTTTTCTAGCATTTTTAAACGCTGTTTTCTTATCCACATAGGTACCAAAAGGCATATCACAAATAACAAATGTATTTTTTGCACCGTTACATACAGCATTTGTATGATAAATCATCTCATTTATGCCAATACTTAATGTATCTTTATTTCCAGCAAAACTCATATTTAAGCTATCGCCAACTAGAATAAAATCAACCTGCTCATCAAAAAGTTTTCCAAATAACGCATCATAAGCTGTTATCATTGTTAGCTTTCTTGCACCCTTAGCTTTTTGTATAGATGTAACCGTCTGTTTCATAAATCTTACCCTTTAGAATATTATGGTAAGATTATATCGAAAAAAATATTAGGATATAGATTTGAAGAAATTAGTTGGATTTATAACAGCATCACTACCTAGCAATAATTTTACAGTTGACTTGGCATTAAGTATGCAAGAAGCAGGTGTAGATACACTAGAATTAGGTATTCCGTTTTCAGACCCTGTTGCAGATGGACCCGTAATAGAGAAAGCGAGTTTAACAGCATTGCAAAATGGATTTAAACTAACGGACCTATTTGATGTTACAAGTAAGATTGCCCCTCATATGGATACATTATGGATGGGATACATGAACCCATTTTTCCACTATGGTATGGAGAACTTTTTAGCAAAAGGGAAAGAGTTCGGAGTTAATGGTTCTATTATTCCTGATTTACCTTATGAAGAAGCAAAAGCATATAAAGATATATTTTCTAAATATGATCAATCCCTTATAGACTTTGTAGCACCAACAGATAGTTTAGATAGAATTAAAACTATCACTTCAAACAGTAGTAAGTTTATATATATGGTTGCTTATGCTGGTATCACTGGAAGTGGTGCTAAAGAGGATTTAGGACAAGTGATTGAAAATGTAAGAAGTTGTACATCTACACCGCTTTATATAGGTTTTGGTGTTGATGAAAAGACTGCAAAAGATAAAGTAAAAGGTGTAGATGGAGTTATTGTGGGTAGCACATTTGTAAAGCATTTAATAGATGATACATTAAGTAATAAAGAAAAAATAGACCGTATTACACAAAGTGCAAAAAATATCAAAGATATTATAAATAGTTAAGCGAGTATAAATACCGCTTATACTATAATCCAAACTTCCAAAATGACCCCGTCGTCTAGTGGCCAAGGACGCTTGGATTTCCTCCAAGAAACGTAAGTTCAAATCTTACTGGGGTCGCCACTTTATTTATGGAATTTATTTGACTTTTTAAAGTTTATACTAATACCTACTTTCCAACCTAAGACTAAAATAGAATTAATACAATGGAAGTTAAACTTACTTGATGATGTTACGCAATATCTTATATTTTATTCTAGCACTTTAGAAATTTGTAGAAGCCAAAGCCTTGCACTAAAGTGCATAGTTTAAACTAGCGTGTTTGGGACAAATAAATATTATCTTTCAATAGCTCTATAAACTTTTCATTAATTAGATGTACTAAACCCTAAGGCTTTTAAAGGGATAGAATTGATTTTATTATTAATATCTATAATATCATCACCACTATAAACACCATTTTCAATAAATCTTTTAATCTGTGTCATACTAGATAAGACAGCTTTATCATCTGTTTTTGAATATGTTAAGTTTTCCATACTTTGAAGTATAACTTCTATTTGTTTTTGTTGAAAATTTAGTGCATACATTATTTTAAATATATCTTCTTTTATACATATATCAAAGTTTTTAAAGTTATCTGCTTTATAACCACCCATAAAAAAAGAATATAAGGTTTTATCATGAGTTAATAAAATAGTGTTAGTTCTACCAAATTTTAAAATATTGATATGTCAATTATTTAAATTTGGATTTAATATTAAATTATGTGTAATAGTTTTTACATCAATTTTTAGTTTATCTAATAATATTTTAGTACATTTTAAATTCATATAGTTATTACCTTTTTTATAACTAATCAAACAACTCAGTATGAGAACCAATATCAACCAATCTTAAAACATCATCATCCATCATATAAATTAATAATAAATCAGGTTTGATATGACACTCTCTAAAATCTTTCATATTACCTTTTAATTGATGATCTTTATATTTATCAACAAGCTCTATACCACATAATAAATTATAAACAATATCAATATATGCTAAATCTTCACTATCAGATAACTTTTGTTTTTTATAACTTCTTTTAAATTGATTGGTTTTAAATAAACGATATTTAATCATTCTTTTAAATCTTTCATCATATCATCAATATTATCATGATATGTACCTTTATCATTTTTAGCTTCATCCATAGCATTTTGAAGTTGTTTAGAAGGTACTTTTAAATCAAATGGGATACCTTTTACTGCTACAACTTTTTTCAAAAATATATTTATAGCTTGAGAAGTATTTAAACCTACCTCTTTTAAAATATTTTCTGCATCAAATTTTAATGTTTCATCTACTCTTGCTCTTACTGTTGCATTTAATGACATAATATACTCCAATTGTTAAATTTAATATATTGTAGCACAATATGACTACAATATCAATATACCAATAATTTTATAGTTTGTAAGTCTTTATTTGATTTTTTCATTTATTGGTACAGTTTTGGAACAATGATATTTACAAATCTCTGTAAAGTTAGTATTTATGGGGTTAAAAATTGATTGGTTGCGGAAGCTGGATTTAACCAGTAAAACACAACAATAGCCTTAACTACCATAGATACAAGCTTTTCAATAAATACCAACATTGTAATATGTGGTATTATGTAGTATTATTGGCAATCATTTGACAATCAAATATTATAAAACAACTACCAAAAAAACAAATATCTAACTTATTTTAATTAACTTTAAACCTTTATTATTTTTCAAATTTTATATATGAAAATATACCATTGTATTACTTTATTTTGTGTTTTTCTAGCCTTGATAGAAATGGAATTAAATTTATTTTAATTGAAATGGATAGCGAGATTTAGCTCCAAATATATAAATATTTAAATGAAACTATACTTTAAGTAGAATTTATACCTAAACAAAAAAGCAACATATAATCATCTTTTACTTATAATATACAAAATAGTAGGAGAATTGTGTATTGACTAAAGATTATGACAAGATATTAACACGATTAATATTCACACTAACCAAACTTTCAAATGATGAGAGACCTACATTACCTGAATTGTCGGAAGAATTTAATGTTTCAATCAAAACAATACAACGAGATATTTATCAAAGACTTATGTTTTTTCCAATAGAAAAGAATGATGATGATCAGCTAAAATTTCAAAATGGATTTACACTTAACCAATCAAAACTTTCTATAGATGAAATTATAATGATGTCTTTATCTTTGGATCAGATTAAAGATGCAGGAAATGAGTTTAATGAAACTGCAAAACAAATTAGTTCAAAACTCATTGCTCCAAACTTTTTTAATCCTTACTATATAAAGCCACAACTTCACCAAAGTATAGATATGGACTCTCCACTTTTAAATAAAATAGAAATTGCTATTGAAAAAAAGATGTTATGTAGTATAGAGATAAAAGATAGCATAGAAGAATTAAGGGCATTAAAGATAGTAAACTTTGATGGTATTTGGTATTTGTTATGTAAAGAATTTAAACTAAATAAAATTAAAACAATATTTTTAGCAGATATACTCAATATAACATATCTTGATACAACTATTAAAATTGATGAAAGTATAGAAACACTATTGGATACACATATTCAAAGTGCTTATTTCGAGGATGGAGAATCGTTTGAGGTTATCATAAAAGTAAATAGTAATATAGCACAATACTTTACCTTGAAAAAACATCTTCCATCGCAAGAAATATTAGATAAAAATGAAGATGGTAGTGTCTTAATAAAATTTAAAATAAGTACTGATGAAGATGTAGATAACTTGATAAAATCTTGGTTGCCTGATATTGAAGTTATTAGTCCAATTAGATTTAAAAATAAGATTATCAATGAATTAGAAGAATATGTACAAAAAATGAGACTAGGGACATGACGGTGTCTTTTGATACATATATAATTACATTATCAATAGAAAGGTTTTAATATGCTAGAGAGTATAGGAATAAGTTTAATCAGTACGATGATTAGTTTTTTATTTGAGCAAAATGTTTTAAGACGAAGTAGTGTTGATATACAAGGTGCTCCATCTTGGTATGAGAAAAAAAGTAATCCTGAGAGAATTTATGTATCTACTTACATTAATGGAGATATTGATAGTATTGATGAAACAAAACAAAAGGTTGTAAAACAGATAACATTGATTATTGAAAATGGATATAAAGTTACTATAAAAAAACACTTTGTAGGAACATATTCAAAAAGAGAAAAGTTATTTATAGATAAAATGCAAAAAGATTTTAAACTTTCACAGTTTGTTGAACAAAATGTTGTATTTCAAAATATAAAGTATAATGAAAAATTTAAAAAAGTATTTATAAGGGGATATATAAATATAGATTCATTAAAAGAATATCAAACTAATAGGATGATAAAAATTAAGAAAAAGGTGCTAGATTATCAGTTTGATGATATGATGGAAGAGCTTGAAAAAGAAGCTTCATAAATTAAAAAAAGCCTTTTTATAAAGAATAGCTTAAATTGATAAAGGAATTTTAAAAAGACAATATCTTATTAACAATAAATTTTCAAATAACAAATTCAAGAAACATATCTTGAATTTGTTTGATTGTTAAA
>JAYEPG010000186.1:0-1509 GCA_034723795.1 Campylobacterota bacterium | reverse complement strand
CCATAAGTTGAATCTCTTTTCTGTTAAATTTTAGGGTATAAAATTATAACTTATCTGAAATTGGATTTCAACTTTTTTATAAAAATAAATTAAATTATGAGTTTTTTGCTAATTTGCAAGTGGCTCTATATATAAGGAAATTAAAATGAGTATTTCAAATGATACTATAGGGAAGATAAGAAAAAGTAATTGTTCTACAGATACAACATTTTTTCAAGCAGTTGAAGAAGTTTTAGATAGTTTAAAACCTGTTTTAGATAGTGATCCTAAATATGCAAGATATTCTATTTTAGAAAGATTAACAGTACCAGATAGAGAGTTTAAATTTAAAGTTGTATGGATGGATGATAACCAAAAAATACAAGTAAATACAGGATATAGGGTACAATTTAATAATGCACTTGGACCATATAAAGGTGGGTTACGATTTCATCCAAGTGTAAACAGTGGTATTTTAAAGTTTTTAGGATTTGAGCAAATTTTTAAAAACTCACTTACTGGTCTTCCAATTGGTGGAGGAAAAGGTGGAAGTGATTTTAATCCAAAAGGAAAATCTGATTTTGAAATTATGAAATTTTGTTCTGCTTATATGACTGAGTTACATAAATATATTGGACCTCGTATTGATGTACCTGCTGGAGATATTGGAGTTGGTGCCAGAGAGATAGGATATTTATTTGGTGAGTATAAAAAGATAACATCTTCTTATGAAGGTATATTAACTGGTAAGCCATTTATGTTTGGTGGAAGTTTAATGAGACCAGAAGCAACTGGATATGGTTGTGTTTACTTTACTGATGAGATGTTAAAATTTGCTGGTGTTGATGGGTTTAAAGATAGAGTTTGTACTGTAAGTGGTGCAGGTAATGTTGCTATTCATACTATTGAAAAACTATATGATATGGGTGCTAAACCAGTAAGTTGTACAGATAGTAAAGGTACTATTTATGATTCAAGAGGTATAGATTTAGATTTACTTAAAGAATTAAAATTAGATAGAAGAGTTTCTTTAGAAGAGTATTGTAATAAAAATAGTGATGCTATATATACTAAAGTAGAAGATTATCCAGAAGGTGGTCATGCGGTATGGAATATTCCATGTGATTGTGCATTTCCAAGTGCAACACAAAATGAACTTACAGAACTAGATGCAAAAAATTTAATAAAAAATGGGTGTATATCTGTAAGTGAAGGTGCAAATATGCCTTCAACTCCAGAAGCAATTCATCTTTTTAATGAAAATAAAATATTATTTGCTCCTGCAAAAGCTGCAAACGCTGGTGGAGTTGCAGTAAGTGAATTTGAGATGTCTCAAAATGCTGCAATGGCAAAATGGTCATATGAAACTGTAGATGAAAGACTTGAAAAAACTATGAGATCTATTTGTAAAAGAGTTCACTTAACTGCCAAAGATTATGGTGTTGAGGGCAACTATGTACATGGTGCTAATATAGCTGGATTTAAAAGAGTAGCTGATGCTATGATTGCTGAAGGGATTTAATCCCTTTA
>JAYEPG010000185.1:0-1510 GCA_034723795.1 Campylobacterota bacterium | reverse complement strand
AGTGATAAATATATGAAAAAACTACCAAATAAATACAGATAAGGGATTTTATGAAAAATCATAAGATAGAAATAAACTTCGAAACCATAAAGCAAGCATTTGATCAACTACTAATAGATGGTGAACTTTCAAGTGAAAAGTTTAAAGGTATGTTACAATATACAGGTAAAAGTACATCTTCAATAGATAAAGACCAGCAAAGAGCTTTTAAGGCAATAGAGTTGATGTATAACTTTCAAATAGATAGTCTAATCAAATCAAATGAATTAATATTGAAAAAAAGAGGTTATCTATTGTTTAACTCTCAAGGGTATAGATTATTTTTAAGTAATAATAAAAAAATAGCCAAGAGAGATCTAGTTTTAAGATACCAGTATGTTATATCCAAAGATGAATTGATCAAAGAACATTTGTTAAGTTTAATTATAAACAATATCGAAGATTCACTTACTGCTATTGATAGCTTTAAAAGAATAGAAAAAGAACCTACAGTCAAGAAAATAAATGAAGCTATATTAGAAGACAAACAGATTAAAATATTTACTGAAAATCATGAACATATTGTAAATCCGTTAAAACTTTATTACGATAATGGCTTTTGCTATTTAGCTGCTCTAAAAGAGGATGAAAGAACATGGTGGATAAATATAATAAATAGTATTAAAAGTTTGGAAATACTACATAGTAATATAACTTATTCCAGAGATATTTTAAATAAATACAGAAAACTTCAGTTTGATGCATTTGGTGATGAAAATAAAGAACGAGAATATAGAATCATTTTAGAGTTAGTAGATGAGTGCCAATATAATTATTTTAAAAATAAAAGATATAAAGTAACACAGCGTTTAGCTCCTGAAGAGGGAAAGCTTTGTGTCGAATTCAAGTTTAACTATATATGGGAAATTCAGCCATTGATTCTTGGATGGTTGGATGTTGTTACAATTAAGAAGATTGAATATATAAAAAAAGATGCAACTTATGATGAGAAACTAGAAAAAGAGCAAGAATTTTATAAAAAAATAGCTGAAAATATGAATGAATTTATTGATAAAAATTTAAAAACTACTTAGAAAAATATAGAAAGCTTTATAATGTTAGAGAAATTTTAATGAAGATGAAATAGTTTTTTCAAATCATTAAGATAAAATGGAGGTGATGTTCCGTAACATCATATTTTAAATATTGTTTTGGATTACTTTTTAAATTTTTAGTTATATCATTAAAAATCTCACTAATTTAATATTTACCTGATGTTAAATTAGTAGTAGCAAGTATTTTATCTCCACTTAAAGCTTCTATTTTTACACTATAAGTGTTCCCTTTTCCTCCAGAACATGGAGCTAAATATGCACCTTCAGGTTTACCGTATTTAACAGCTTTATGTGGTGTGATAGATTTAAAACTATTTGGTAAATCAAATGTTTCACCTTCCATTGCTGGTATAGTGATTTCTTTTGAGCCTTTTTTAAAAGAGTAAGAGATGATACCATGACCACCATTTCTCATC
>JAYEPG010000184.1:0-1544 GCA_034723795.1 Campylobacterota bacterium | reverse complement strand
ATTTAGAAAATAGAGCCGATAAAGGTGAGCAAGTAGATAGTAAGATTATGGAGGTTTTAACTCAGCTTATAAAAAGACAAGATGAAGAGCAAGTTTTGAAGCCATCTAAGACTGAGGGGAAGATTGGCTTTGTTAAATAATTGCTTTTAAGTTTAGTTCAATTATATTAGATATTCATACTGAAGTTTGAAACTTTAATACAAGAAGAAACTTATTAAATGAAAGTGAGAAAAGAAATGATTAGATTATTTTTAATATTTATTTTATCAATAAATATATATGCAGATGATAATAAAACTATAAATGATAAGTTTAAAGTTTTAGAAGAAAAGATTTATAAAATAGAACAAAATAGTAATTTATTAAAAGATGAAAATATTAGATTAAATGAAAAGATAAAAGATATTGAATCAACTGATAAATTATATTTAATAAAAAAGTTCTCAGAAGAATTAAATAGTGGTAGTTGGTTTACTAACTCAATATCATTTTCTGCATTGTTATTATCTTTATTTGCTTTATATTTAAATATAAAAAAAGAAAAAGCAAATTTAAAAATTACTCCTGTTTCTATAAATGTTATTGATGATTTAGGTTATAACAGTACAAATAATTATGATAAAAATGCAGGTGCTGCTTATTTTGGTATTGAAATTACAAATTTTAGTAGTTTTAGTGTTAGTATTAATAATGTTGCTTTTATATCACTTGATAATAATAAATATATACCTAAAAATAGATTCGTAGACAGATATAAATCTAAAATAAATTTTCCTTTAAAAATGGAGTCAAGGAACAGTATAACTATATATTTTGAAATAAATGATATTAGATATATTAATCCAAAAGGAGTACGACTTGCACTTGAAACGGGTGAAAACTTTAAAGGAACAAGTAAGGCATTTAAAGAATTGATAGAAACATTTTAAGAGATTTATTATTTTAACTCAAACTTTTCTTTCAACTCTTTAATCTCATCTGCATTCTGTTGAGTCTTTTCAATAATCTCATCAGCTTTTAATCCTAACATCACAGTTTTATATAAATTTGGTTTATTCTTTTTCCAGTTATATAATGTTGTTCTATCTACACCTAAATAACCAGCCATATCTCTTTGAGTCATTTTTACCTACTTTTTTATATGTAGATTACATTTCAAACTATTATAAAACAACAGTTGATATATTCAACCATAAGTACAATTACTATAGATATATTAAACATAAATAACATATAATGTTGTTTATATAAACAAAAATCAATAAAAGTGTGGAATACATGGAACAACTAACATTAATAAAAGAGATGGAAATATTATTTAAAACTATAGATAAATTTACAGACAAGAATGAAAAACTATTTATATCAAAGATATTAGAATCAATAGATAGCATAGATACAGAACTTATAGAATTACTGATAAGTGATGAAACTGCAAAAAAACATTTTTTTACTAAAATCAAAGATGTGTATATTTTAAATCAAAATAAACTTATAGAGTTTTTTACTATGAATGAATACTTTGAACACTCTTTTACTTCTTA
>JAYEPG010000183.1:0-7887 GCA_034723795.1 Campylobacterota bacterium | reverse complement strand
GAAAATTAGAGTTAATTCAATTAGAATTAAGGATAAAAATAAATTTGAGATAATAATTTATGAGAAATATTTTTAAAAAATTTGAAAATTGAGATTGGTGAGAAATTTGGGATTATGCAGTGGTCTCTTCATACTTATCTTTCATAATAATTTTAATTATATTATAGCTAAATAGTGATATAAAAATGCTTACAAATGCGATATATAAAGGGTTTATTGTGAATTAGAGAAGTAGATAATATTAAGTACTTTAATAAATATTTAATCTAAAATTATTATCTTATATTTAAAGAATGAAATAAATAATCTTATACTTAATATTGGCTTAGTTATTGTTATAAATTTGGTCGGATTGACCTAAATAGATAATTCTATTTTTTTAGCTCTTCTAATCTTTTAATCTTAAAACTTTTTCTATGAATGTCACAATATCCATGTTCAATGATCGCATCTATATGTGCTTTAGTTCCGTATCCTTTGTGTTTTTCAAAACTATAATTAGGGTATTTTTGAGATATTTCAACCATAAACCTATCTCTACTTACTTTTGCTAAAATTGATGCAGCACTTACCTCTTTTATAGTTGCATCAGCTTTTATTAAACATTTTAAATCTGCAATTCCAAAGGTTGTATTTCCATCCATTAAAAAATCATCTGTATCAAGATGTTCCATTATCTCTTCAATAGAGTTTTTAAGACACTGGCTTAAACCTAATTTATCGATACTATTATTATCTGTAAATACGATATGATAAAAACTATTCTCTTTTATAATATCAAAAAGCTTTTCTCTTTTTTTTTCAGTCAATTTCTTAGAGTCATCTAATTCTTTTATATCATTTTTTAATATTACTCCAACAACAACCATAGGACCAGCAAATGGTCCTCTTCCTGCTTCATCAATACCACATAATTTATTGTTCATATTTATCCTCCAAGTACCCAGTCATAAAATTTTATAACTTTAGCATCAATATTTGATATATTTATATTTTTTTCGTTACTTACTGTTATGATATATATCTTTTTTATACCATATTTTTTTATATAAGGTGATAGTTTTATTGAGATATTGATTACTTCAAAGTTATTAAAAAATGGTATTGTTAAGATTATAAGATTATCTTCGGGGATGTAAAAATCAATATTATCTAAATAGTATATCTCTTTATGCTTTTTATAAATTTCAAGATATACCATATTTTGAAATAGGTTATGGAAGTTTTTGTTATATGAAACTATATCTAGTAAAGCATGATTGAAAATAAATATCTTTTTTACAGATTTTGGTTGTTCAAATTTTTGACAAAAATATATAAGATGATTTTGTTCATATTTTTCACAAGTTTTATAAAATCTATCTTTTGATATTTTTGTAGTTTTTTTTAATGTATTAAAAAGTTGAAAAATAGATTTTTTTTCACTAGCTGATTTTATCAATAAAAATAATATCTCTAATTCAACTTTATCTTCACAATAGAGTTGGCATATCTCATAGTTTCTTTTTGCTTTTTTTTGTTCACTGAAGTCTATTATCTCAGGAAAATTACCAAATTTTAAAAAACTATTAAAACTATTTGCTGTATTTTGATGTTTTGTATCAAAAAGAATAAACTCTTCAAAGTCTAAAGCAGGTAAATAGATAGTATCAAAGTTCTCTAAATTAATATTTTGAGAAGTTGTAATTACTGTACTTGTTACTTTTGGTAAATTAAAGTTAAAATTAAAGTTTTCAAGAACTAACACTTCAATTTGATTTTCATCTATAAAGTTTTCTAAATACTTTGAAATCTCTTTATCTTTATCTTTATTTTTATAGTCATCACAATCTATATAAAGATAATCATCATTGTTATATTGTGAGAGATAATCGTATATAAGATAAGTTTTACCACTTTTAGGAGGACCTTTTAAAATAGTATTTTTTGTATATATTGATACTTTTCTTTCTAAAAAGTTTATTTTATAGAGTGTATTATCATAAATTTGTTCTAATATATTCATAAGCTATTATAATCTAATTATACTTTATTTAATAATTAAACATTTTAGTTAAGGGCAAATTAACAAAAAAACTTTATTATATACGAAAATAAAATACAGGCTAATAAAAATGATGATAAAAATAGATATGGAATCTGAAGAATTCAAAACAGAGATGGCAAAAACTAAAGAGTTTACTGACAAAATGTGTGAAAGCAAAGGTTGGGTATATAATCCAATTGAAGATGTAAATGAAGGTGTTACAATGGGTCTTGCAAGAAACAAGATGATTTATAACAAAAGATTTTGTCCTTGTTTTATGGTAATTGGTGAAACAAAAGAGGAAAGAAAAGCTGCTGATAACAGAATTTGTCCTTGTAAACCAGCAATTGAAAAAGAGATTCCAGAAGAGGGAAAATGCCATTGTGGTATTTTTTGTACACCTGAATATGCAAAAGCAAATGCAATTGAGATTGAAGCAGAAGATGTTGCACATAATCACTCAAGAGGTTTAACTAAAGAAGAGTGTGAAGCTATTTTAGCTCATGAGCAACTTGATGGTGATGAGATAAGTTCTCTTTTAGAAGCAAGAGAATTAGGTATGGTTGACTTTAACCTTATTGATGTAAGAGAGTGGATGGAGTGGAATCAAGAAAGAATAGTTGGAACTGATTACCTAATACCAACAACATCTTTTTATAATCAACTAGATCAAGTAGAAGATCAAAAAGAAAAAGCAACAATCCTTTACTGTTTAACAGGAAGTAGAAGTGCATATTGTCAAAATGTAATGAAAGATATGGGTTGGAAACAAGTTTCTAACTATACAAGAGGGATCATTGCTTTTAATGGTGATAAAACTTCAGGCGAATAATGGATGGTAAAAAAAGAATTAATATCAAGCCAGGTATTAAGGTAAATATTGTTTTAAAACAAGATCAAAGAAGTGGCAAACTAACACAAGGGATAGTTAAAAACCTTTTAACTAATTCCCCTTCACATCCTCATGGTATAAAAGTAAGACTAACAAGTGGGGATGTTGGAAGAGTGCAAGAGATATTATAGATAATAATCTTTAGGGTTATTATCTTCTTTTCAATAAAATAATAAATTAAAATAAGATTAGCTATACTTTTATAATATTAAAGTAAGACTACATAATTAATGGAGATAGTTAATGAATTTAGACAAAGTAATAGCTGGTTTTTTTATAATTTTTGCGATGACATTAAACTTTGGTTTTTGGTATGGTGATGCTCTTGATATGAATATGCATAGCAAGTATGAGTTATTTGCAGCAATTGTAGTAAATCTTATAGCAACAGTTTTAAAGCTTGGTGATAAAACACAAATTGGTTCAGTTCTAATTGCTACAAGTTTAGTAGCAGACTTACAGTTAATTGTAGCTGCTACTATTTGGACTATTCATGGTGGTGGTAACTCTATAGACCCAGAGGTATTTGGTATAATTATCTCTTTAAGTAGTGGAGCTCTTTTAGCAAATGTTACTTCAGTGATACTGTATCTAGGTGATACACTAAAATCAAAACGTTAGTTTCCTTGAAAGCGATAGTTTATGAACGATAGTTCACTTTGGATTATACTACAAAGGATGAGACTTCCTTTTGTAGTTATAACTGTTACATATGCAATTGCTATGATTGGATTGGTTCTTATACCTGGTGTTGATGATCAAGGTAATAGTTATCACTTATCTATATTTGATGCTTTTTATTTTGTAACTTATACTGCAACTACTATAGGATACGGAGAGATACCATTTCCCTTTACTTATGAACAAAAAATATGGGTTTCAATGTCTATTTATCTTACCGTTTTAGGATGGTTTTATGGTATAGGGGCATTGGTATCTTTACTTCAAGATAAACTTTTTTTAAGTGAAATATCAATAGCTAGATTTAAAAGATCTGTATCCAATATAAAAGAAGATTTTATTATAATACTTGGTTACAATGAAACTACAAGTGAAATCATAAAAATAATGTTAAAAGCAAAGATGAGAGTAGTAGTTATTGAAAAAGATCAAAGTAGGGCAGACTATCTTATGCTTGAAGGGTTTATTCCTCAAGTACCAGTTTTAGTAAAAGATGCACATAATCCAACTTCGCTAGAATTTGCAGGGATAAAATCACTATATTGTAAAGGTGTTGTCTCTTTGTTTGAAAGTGATATATTAAACCTTAGAATTACACTTGCATCTAAACTTTTAAATCCTAGAGTTAATGTGGTTGTAAAATCAACTACAGATGAACAAACAGGAAACCTACTTGACGTAGGAGCAGATATAGTTGATAATCCTTTTTTAATAATCTCTTATCAGATACAAATGGCACTTAAAGCACCTAGTTTATTTAAACTAGAAAATTGGTTATATGAAACACATAAGCTAGATGCAAAAACGTTTTCAATTCCAAATGAAGATATAATAATATGTGGATTTGGTAGACTTGGAAAAAATCTTTATAATATGCTTTTAAATAATGGTATAACACCAACTGTAATAGAAATAGATAAGTCAAAGGTTGATTTAGCAATCCATGATGGTGTAGAAAATATTATTTTAGGGAGTGCAGAGGATAAATTTTATTTAAAAGAAGCCAATGTAGAAGAATCTAAACTTGTAATTGTATCAACTGATAATGATACTACAAACCTATCTATTGTTTCAACAATTAAAAAGTTAAATAAAGATGCTATTATAATAATTAGAGAGAATGAAATATCAGATTTTTCAATCTTTTCTCATGCAAAAATAGATCATATTTTTATACCTGAACAAATTTTAATACATAAAACAACAAATGCAATTTCAGACCCTCTTAGTGATAGACTAATAAGATTAATCACTACTAAAGATGAACAATGGGGTCAATCACTTTTAGCAAAACTTGTAAAAAATATAAGTATTAATCCATTAAAATATGAATTAAATATCAATAAAGATGAATCTTATGAGATATATAATTATCTTTTAAATGAAAAAAACAAACTAACTTTGGAAACTTTAAAATCTTCAAGAAGAGATAGAAAACAGCTTAATAATATAATTGCATTATTAGTCGTAAGGGACGATAAAGATATATTACTACCTAATTCAGATTTAGAATTAAAAATTGATGATAAAATACTTTTTGCATGTGATGAAAATGCAATTGATGATTTAGAGTATATTGCAAATAATGCATATGAGTTTCATTATATTACTACTGGTATGGAAAAAAAGAATTTCATATCATTTACAAAATAAAAAAGGTTAAACAATGATAATACTTACTGGACCATGTGTTATAGAGAGTCGTGACAACGTTATGAAAATAGCAGAACAGTTAGCAAAACTAAATGAAAATAAAAGAGTTGAATTTTACTTTAAAGCTAGTTTTGACAAAGCAAATCGTACAAGTTTAGATAGCTTTAGAGGACCAGGACTAGATGAAGGTTTAAAAATACTTCAAGAGGTAAAAGATACATTTGGATACAAAATAGTAACTGACGTACATGAATCTTATCAAGTTGAACCAACTGCTCAAGTTGTAGATGTACTTCAAATACCTGCTTTTTTATGTAGACAAACTGATCTTTTAGTTGCTTGTGGAAAAACTAAAGCCAAAGTAAATATTAAAAAAGGTCAGTTTTTGGCTGCACAAAGTATGAAACATCCAGTTGCAAAAGTTTTAACTACAAGAAGAGCATTGAAAGAAAGTGAGCAAACTCACTTTCTTTCAAGCGAATATGATGAGGTAAACTATCAAAATAGTAAAGATAACGGTGTATGGCTATGTGAAAGGGGAAATGTATTTGGTTATGGTTCTTTAATAGTTGATATGAAAAATCTTATTGCAATGAGAGAGTTTGCCCCAGTTATATTTGATGCTACACATTCAGCACAAGTTCCAAGTACTGGTGAAACTACAGGTGGAAATAGTGCGATAGTTCCAAGCTTAGCAAGAGCAGCTGCTGCTATTGGAGTGGATGGATTTTTCTTTGAAACACATTTTGATCCTAGTGTTGCATTAAGTGATGGACCAAATATGCTTAAAATTGATGAATTGTATAAAACAGTTGATGATATTTTTAAAATTCAGGATGTATTAGCAAATTAATAGCTAAAGCAATTGTAGGGTATAATTGCAAAAAATAATAAAATATAATTTAAAAAGGGTAAATAATGAATATTATTGAAGGTCAATTAAGACTTAAAGGGACTGAAAAAGTTGCTATTATAAATGGAAGATTTAATCATATTATTACAGATAGATTAGTAGAAGGTGCACAAGATGCATTTAAAAGACATGGTGGAAATGAAGAAAATTTAGATTTGATTTTAGTACCAGGTGCATTTGAGATACCTTTTGCATTACAAAGAGCATTAGAGAGTAAAAAATATGATGCAATTTGTTGTGTTGGTGCTGTAATTAGAGGGGCAACTCCTCATTTTGATTATATTTCAGCTGAGGCTACAAAAGGGATAGCAAGTGCTACTATGAATTTTAATATTCCTGTATCAAATGGAGTTTTAACAACAAACTCTATAGAACAAGCAATTGAAAGAGCTGGTAGTAAAGTTGGAAATAAAGGTGCAGAAGCTATGGTTACAATCATAGAAATGCTTGACCTTTATGAACAAATGGACAATTCATCAAATGACGGTAAGTCATAGATGGCAACTAGAACACAAGCAAGAGAATCTGTGGTTGGATTACTTTATGCGTATGACTTAGGAAATGAAGCGATTGCTAAATTTTCTGATGTTATTTTAGAAGATAAAAAAATAAGAAATAAACAAAAAGATTTTGCTTTGAATCTTTTTAATGGAACAATTGAAAATCTTGAAGTTGTTGATAAAGAGATTTCTGAACACTTAAAACAAAGAGCTATTGATGATGTAGGATTTGTTGAAAAAGCTATTTTAAGACTATCTATATATGAGATTCTTTTTAGTGGATTAGATAAACCAATCGTAATAAATGAAGCTATAGAACTTTCTAAAAGATTAGCAAGTGATAATGCACCTAAATTTATAAATGGTGTTTTAGATAGTATTAAAAAAGTAGATAAATAGATGAAACTTTGTGTTGCTTTAGATAACCCAAGTGCAAAAGAAAATTTAATCCTTGCACAAAAGATTAAAGATTATGATGTATGGTTAAAAGTTGGTTTTAGAGCTTACATAAGAGATGGTAAAGAGTTTTTAGAAAATTTAAAAGCTATAAATCCAAACTTCAAAATATTTCTTGATTTAAAACTTTATGATATTCCCAATACTATGGCAGATGCTGCACAAGAGATATGTGGACTTGGTGTTGATATGTTTAATGTTCACGCATCAGCGGGAAAAGTTGCAATGTCTACAGTAATGGATAGAATAAAAGATATTCCTAACCGTCCTTTAGTTTTAGCTGTAACTGCACTTACAAGTTTTGATAATGATAACTTTAAATATATCTACAATGAAGATATAGATCAAAAAGCTACAAAATTTGCAAAAGACACATTTGAAGCTGGACTTGATGGTGTTGTAAGTTCTGCCTTTGAAAGTTTTGATATAAAAGAGAATACATCAAAAGAGTTTATTACTTTAACTCCTGGAATAAGACCTTTTGGAGAAGATGCTGGTGATCAAAAAAGAGTTGCTGATATAAGTTTAGCAAAAAAAGAGTTAGTTGATTTTATAGTTATAGGAAGACCAATTTATAAATCAGAAAATCCAGCACAAGTAGTTGAAAAGATTTTAAAAAACATATAGTTTTTAAGGTGTTTTTCAACTACACTTTACTATAATCTCCCTCACAAGGACGAGTGGGAGAGTGGCTGAATCCACACCCCTGCTAAGGGTGCATATCCTCACGGGTATCGAGGGTTCAAATCCCTCCTCGTCCGCCACT
>JAYEPG010000182.1:0-7998 GCA_034723795.1 Campylobacterota bacterium | reverse complement strand
TCAACCTCTTCTAAAAACTTAGGTAAAAGTTCAGAAGTTGGTAACTTTGCAACCACTTCACCTTTTTTAATAATAAGTCCACTACCATTTCCATATGCAATAGCAACATCAGCACTTTTAGCTTCTCCTATCGCATTTACAACACACCCCATTACAGAAACATTTAAAGGTGTTTTAATATGTTTTGTAGCATCTTCAACCTCTTTAACTGCACTTACTAAATCAGCTTCTATTCGACCACAAGTTGGACAAGATATAATATTTAATCCCTCTTTAATAATACCTGCATCTTTTAATATTGCACGACCAACCTCTATCTCTTTTTCTAACTCGCCTGTCATAGATACTCTTAACGTATCCCCTATTCCATCAAGAAGTAAACTTCCTAATGCAATTGAGGATTTAATAGTACTATGAAATTGAGTTCCTGCTTCAGTTACACCCAAATGAAATGGATAGTTATTTAAAGGTCTTAACATTCTATATGCTTCAACTGTTCTTTGTACATCACTTGCTTTTAGAGATATTTTAATATCATTAAAATCTAAATCTTCAAGAAATTTTATATTATAAATTGCAGACTCAACCATAGCTTTTGCAGTTTGTCCATATTTATCTTCAAACTGAGATTCTAATGAACCACAATTTACACCAATACGCACAGGTAAATCTCTTTGTTTACAAGCTTTTACTATCTCTTTTATTTTATTTTTATCACTTATATTTCCAGGATTAAATCTAATACAATCAACTGATTCGGCTGCTATTAATGCTAACTTATAGTTAAAATGAATATCCGCAACTATTGGTAATGATGTTTGTTCTTTTATAGCTTTTAAAGCATATGCTGCATTCATATCAGGAACAGCAACTCGAACTATATCAGCTCCCGCAAAATGAAGCTGTCTTATTTGTTCAACAGTAGCTTCTACATCACTTGTTCTTGTATATGTCATAGATTGTACACTAATTGGAGCATCACCACCAACAGCTACATCTCCTACATATATCTTTTTTGTTTCATATCTTTTTATCATAAAGACAATTTTATCTAAAAAAAGATATAATACTGCATAAATAAATAAATAATTTTAGGAAGTTTATTGGAAAATATTAATATTTTTGATTTTATATCGGTATCGTTGATTATGCTGCTTGGACTAAAAGGTCTTTTTAGAGGTTTTACTAAAGAGTTCTTTGGAATCGTAGGAATAGTAGGTGGTGTGTTTGTTGCTTCTAGAATTGCTGGTGATGCTGGAAACTTTATCAACGGTTTTATCCCTATGGATAATGAAAACACAATTTTACTAACTGGGTTTGTGTTGTCATTAGTAATATTTTGGATAGGTACTTATTTTATGGGTACTGTTATATCTAAAATCTTTACACTTAGTGGCTTTGGGATTTTTGATAGAGTTCTAGGTTTTGTTTTTGGTGCGGGTAAAATATTTTTACTTTTTGCGATTATTTCATATGCTATATCACAAGTAAAAATGATAAATGATAATCTAAAACCAAAATTAAAAGATAGTATTGTGTTTCCACTAATGGTTACAACAGGTGGATATATTATCAAACTTGATACAAGCGGTATTCAAAATAAAGTTTCTAATGAACTTGACAAAGTTGTTAAATCTACAAAAGAGACAATAGCTGAAGTATCTAAAAAAGAGATAGAAGAGCAAGTTAAGAAAAAAGCAGAAGAGATAAAAGAAGAAATCAAAAATGAAACAAAGGTAAATACAAGTGAATCAAAATAAGGCTGCACTTGAAGATTTAAAAATAGTTTTAAAAGATAAAGGTATGAAATATACTGAACAAAGGGCTATTATTTTACAAATCTTAATAAATCTAGATGATCATCTAAATGCTGAAGAGGTTCATGCAATAATTAAAGAAAAATATCCTAATCAAAATATAGGGATAGCTACCATTTACAGAACTTTGAATTTTCTAGAAGAGGTAGAATTAATATCTTCAATATCATTTGGAAAAGATGGAAAAAAATATGAATCAAATAATAAAAACCAACATCATGACCATATTATTTGTACGAGTTGTGGAAAGATTGTAGAGTTTTTAGATGAAGAGATTGAAAAAAGACAAGAGGATGTTGCTTTAAAAAATGGTTTTAAAATAACCGATCATACTATGCAAATATACGGTATATGTGATGCTTGCCAAAAGTAATTACAAAATAGATAAAAATTAACAAAATAAAAGGATAGATAACATTGTTTGAAAATAAATATATACAACAAAGAATTCAAAAAGCAGATACTTTAAGAGATGCAGGGTATAACCCTTATTGCAATATTTCAAAAAGAAATACTAGTATTGAAAAATATAATAATGTAAATAGAGATATAGAAAATAAAGAAGATAAAAGAGACGAAAATAGAATATATACAGTTGCTGGAAGAATTAAGTTTTTTAGACTTATGGGAAAAGCAACTTTTCTTAAAATAGAAGATGAAAGTGCTATGCTACAAGTTTATGTAACAAGAGACAATCTTCCAGAAGGTTTTTATAACACTATATTCAAAAAAACTGTTGAAGTTGGTGATATTGTAGAAGTAACTGGTTTTCCATTTATTACTGGTAAAGGTGAACTTTCTTTACATGTTGGTGAGTTTAAAATGCTTACAAAAGGTATCTCTCCACTACCTGAAAAATATCATGGTCTTGCAGATAAAGAGCTTAGATATAGACAAAGATATTTAGACCTTATTATGAACTCTGAGGTTAGAAAAACTTTCCATACAAGAAGTAAAGTTATCTCTTTAACAAGAAGATTCTTTGAAGATAAAGGATTTTTAGAAGTAGAAACTCCTATGATGCACCCTATTGCTGGTGGAGCAAATGCTAAGCCATTTACAACTCATCATAACGCTTTAGGTGTTGATAGATTTTTAAGAATTGCACCTGAGTTATATTTAAAAAGATGTATTGTTGGTGGATTTGAAGCTGTATTTGAGATAAATAGATGTTTTAGAAATGAAGGTATGGATGCAACACACAACCCTGAGTTTACATCTATTGAATTTTATTGGGCATATAAAACATACAAAGACTTAATCGTAATTACAAAAGAGTATTTTGAGTATCTTTTTGATCATCTAAATCTTCCTACAATTTTACCTCATGGTGATATAGAGATTGACTTTTCAAAATTTACTGAAGTTCCACTTATTGAGTCTCTTACAACTATAGGTGGTGTTCCAGCTGATATTACAACTAATAAAGATAAAATCTTAGCTTTTTGTAAAGAGAAAAATATTGACGTAAATAAAGAGATGAATATAGGACAACTTCAAGGTGAATTATTTGATGAGTATGTTGAAGCTAAACTTATAAACCCTACATTTATAACAGAATATCCAGTAGAAATATCTCCACTTGCAAGAAGAAATGATGAAAATCATCACTTAACAGATAGATTTGAATTGTTTATTGGTGGTAAAGAGATTGCAAATGCATTTTCTGAGTTAAATGATCCACTAGACCAATTAGCACGATTTGAAGGTCAAATGGATGCTAAAGATGCTGGAGATGATGAAGCACATGAGATGGATGCAGACTTTGTAAATGCACTTTCTTACGGTATGGCACCAACAGCTGGACAAGGTATCGGTATAGATAGACTTGTAATGATGCTTACAAATCAACATAATATTAGAGATGTACTTCTTTTCCCTGCAATGAAACCAATCCATACTGAGATTGACTTACATGCTGATGATGAAGAGACGAATAACAAATAAAAAACAATAAAAAAGGAAATAAAATGAGTTATATACAAAATGATAATTTAGCTACAGCAGATGCTGAAGTTTTTGGAATGATTGAAAATGAGTTAGAGAGACAAACAAATCATTTAGAGATGATTGCTAGTGAGAACTTTACTTCTCCTGCTGTTATGGAAGCTATGGGTTCAGTTTTTACAAATAAATATGCTGAAGGTTATCCATACAAAAGATACTATGGTGGATGTGAGTTTGCAGATCAAGTTGAGCAATTAGCAATTAATAGAGCTTGTGAGATTTTTGGATGTAAGTTTGCAAATGTACAACCACATTCAGGTTCTCAAGCAAATGGTGCTGTTTATGCTGGACTTATTAAAGCTGGTGATAAGATTTTAGGTATGGATTTATCTCACGGTGGACATTTAACTCATGGAAGTAAACCATCATTTTCTGGTAAAAACTATAGCGCATTTTACTATGGTGTTGAGATGGATGGTAGAATAAACTATGATAGAGTTATGGATATTGCTAAAATAGTTCAACCAAAAATTATTGTTTGTGGTGCTTCTGCATACGCAAGAGAGATTGACTTTGCTAAGTTTAGAGAGATTGCAGATGCAGTTGGAGCAATTCTGTTTGCTGATATTGCACACATTGCTGGACTTGTTGCTGCTGGTGAACATATGTCTCCATTCCCTTATGCTGATGTTGTAACAACTACTACTCATAAGACTTTAAGAGGTCCAAGAGGTGGAATGATTATGACAAATGATGAGGATGTTGCAAAGAAAATTAATAGTGCAATTTTCCCAGGTATCCAAGGTGGACCACTTGTTCATGTGATCGCTGCAAAAGCTGTTGCATTTGGTGAAATTCTAAAACCACAATGGAAAGAGTATGCAAAACAAGTAAAAGCTAATGCTAAAATTCTTGGAGAAGTATTAGTAGAAAGAGGTTATGACTTAGTTTCTGATGGTACTGATAATCACCTTGTTCTTGTAAGTTTTTTAAACAAAGACTTTAGTGGAAAAGATGCTGACCTTGCTTTAGGAAATGCTGGTATCACTATAAATAAAAACACAGTTCCAGGTGAGACAAGAAGTCCATTTGTTACTTCAGGTGTTAGAATTGGATCTCCTGCATTAACTGCACGTGGTATGAAAGAGGATCAGTTTGAATTAATTGCAGGTAAAATTGCAGATGTATTAGATGATATTAATAATACAGAACTTCAAGCTAAAGTAAAAAAAGAGTTAGAAGAGTTAGCTCAAAATTTTGTAATTTATACAAAGTCAACTTATTAATAAACTTAAGGGTATCTTCTACTAAAGATACCCTTTTACTAAATTAGGGGAAAAGATTATGGAAGTAAATGGAAAAGAGTTTTTAAGAAATGTTAGCATAGAAAAAGATAAAGCTGATCTTGAAGATCAAAGAAAAAAACTTGATGAACAAAAAAGAGTATCAATGAAAAAAGCTCCTGAGTATTTTGAATCACATAATATTAGTGATGACTCAGCATATGTAAACATATCAAATGACAATTCACATTTACACGAAGAAGAGAATAACCTACTAGATATAAAACTTGATAATAAAAGTAACGCATCAAATAAAAAGAAGATGATACTTCTTGGAATTGGTCTAATTATACTTTTTATTATCACTATTATTGTTATGAGAGTTATCTCTAATAATGAACAAGAAGAAGAGTTAGAAAACACATCAAAACCTACACAAACATTAAATAAAGATAAAATATTAGATAGAATTGATTCTATTGAAGAGTACCAAAAAGTAATAGATAAAAGCCCTAAACCAAAAATTGAAGAGATAGAAAAAAAAGATATTATATTACCAGAAGCTACAAAAGAGTTATCACCTATAAAGAGTGAAGAACCAATTATAAAAAAAGAGATAAAAAAAGATCTATTTGAATTAGAAGAAAAGCCTGTTCAAAAAGTTCAAAAAATCGTAGAAAAACCTAAGCCAAAACCAGTAGTAAAACAAAAACCAGTAGTTCAATCTAAACCTAAAAGGGAAGTAGTTATACCACCTACGGTTGAAACTAACTTTACTAAAAAAACTGCTGCTAAAGTTAAGGGATACTATATACAAATTGGTGCATTTACAAAAAAACCAAGTGATAAACTTTTAAGAAGTATCACAATAAAAGGTTATAAATATACAATACATAAAATAAATATCAAAGGTAGAGACTATAATAAAGTTCTTATAGGTTCATATTCTTCAAAATCAGCAGCAACAAAAGTTATAAGTAAAGTTAGAAAAGATTTTAACAATCCAAAAGCTTATATTTTAAAATTTTAAGGTAATCAATATATGAATTTTTATAATAAAACACTATTTTTAGATGAATTTACTCCTGTTTCAATATATGTAAAAGTTAAAAAGATATTTAAAGATGAAGTAACTTTTCTTTTTGAATCTGTTGTAAATAGTAGCGATGGAAACTTTAGCTATATTATTGTAGGTGCAAGAGAGAGAGTTTGGCATAAGGATGGAAAAAGTTTTTATAAAAATGAAAACCATAAGATAGAAGAGATTGATAAAAATCCATTTAACTTTTTAAAAAACTATTATAATAATATTGATAAAGAGCTTTATAAAAATAAAGGTGATGAGCTTGGAATTGGTTTAATTGACGGTTTTATTGGAAATATGGGTTACGATATGGTTTCTACATTTGAACCAACTTTAGAGAAATCAATGAGTGGACTAAAGGATGAATTAAATATTCCTGATTGTGATTTAATACGTCCTAAGATGGTACTTGTCTATTCACATAAAAGTTCAAAACTAACTATGGTTACATCTATGCAAAGTATGGAACAATATATTGATGTTATTGAAAAAAGTTTAAATGAGCCATTTGAACATACACCATTAAAAAAAGCAACTTTATTAGATGAGGGAGAGTTTGCACATACAAAAGAAAAGTTCTTTGATATGATTGCCCAATCTAAAGAGATGATAAAAAGTGGTGATGTTTTTCAAATACTTATGACAAATAGATATACACAAAAAGCAAAAGTTGACAACTTAAGTTTTTATAGAATGTTACGTTCAAAAAACCCAAGCCCATATCTTTTCTTACTTGAATATGAGGACTTTTGTATAGCTGGAAGTTCTCCTGAAGTTATGGTTAGACTTACAGATAATAGAATACTTTTAAGACCAATTGCAGGTACTAGAAAAAGAGGTAAAACTGTAGCAAAAGATAAACTTATGGAGCATGAACTTATAAATGACCCAAAAGAGGTTGCAGAACATGTTATGTTAATTGATCTTGGAAGAAATGATGTAGGTAGAGTTGCAGCAACTGGAACAGTAGAAGTAACTGATAAAATGAGAGTAGAAAAGTATTCTCACGTTATGCACCTTGTATCAGATGTAGAGGCAAATCTAGATGAAAAGTATGATATGTTTGATCTGTTTGCATCAACATTTACTGCTGGTACCATGACAGGTGCTCCAAAAATTAGAGCTATGGAACTAATAGCTAATTTTGAAAAGCTAAAAAGAAGTTTTTATAGTGGAAGTATCGCTTACTTTGGTTTTGATGGAAATATGGATAGTGCTATAACTATACGAACTACAATGATAAAAGACAATACTGTATTTTTCCAATCAGGTGCAGGAATAGTCGCAGATAGTATTCCTGAACTAGAATTTTTAGAAGTAAACAATAAACTAGCAGCTAACATCACTACACTACAAGATTTAAGTGAATTATGAGAACTATACTTATAGTATCACTTACTATAATATATTCTTACGCAAATAGTTACAATGAGTTGTTTTTTAATGGAAACTGTGTAACTTGTCACTATAAAAATAAATCAGTATCTGCCCCTTCAATTGCTCAGATAAAAGATAGATATATAAATGCTTTTCCAAATAAAGAAGAGTTTATAAACTATATGTCTGTTTGGGTAAAAAAACCAAATGCCCAAACTTCTTTAATGCATGATGCAATTAAAGAGTATGAAATTATGCCTGAACTTGGATTTAATTTAGAGACTTTAAAAGATATATCTCAATATATCTACGAAACAGATTTTAAAAAATAGATATATTTAAATAGTTTGTGTATTATATTGTACTAAACAATCCAAGATGTTTCTATAAGTAAACTATCACCACTAAATATTTTACCAACAAACTTATCACCAATAGAATAGTTCCCAACACCTTTAGGTGTTCCAGACATCACAATATCTCCATCTTC
>JAYEPG010000181.1:0-1576 GCA_034723795.1 Campylobacterota bacterium | reverse complement strand
ATTTATAGTAATTTTACATTAATATTTGAGTGATTGGGAATAGGTATAAAAATAAGGGATTATAAGTGTATTACGGGTGTCTTTGGTGCTATATATAACTATCTAATCTATGGGCATAAAAAAAGGCTTACAGATTAAACTATAAGCCTTTGATATGGAGTTGATTAATCTCCGTTTGGTTTGGTGGTTATACTATGTATATTTGTATTTATACTATTATACAAAAAAATTATACTTTATCTAACCAACTCTAAACTATTCATAATATTTTGGTCTGAAACTGAACTGTAAATAAATGTTGATTGGATTGAACTATGGCCCATAATTTGCTGAACGGTGGTTGGGGCTATATTGTAATCATTTAATAAAGAACTACATAACGATTTTCTGAAACTATGTGATGAGATTGCTTTATTTTGGAATACTACTGATAAATAACTATTTAGGTCTCTGATTACACTATTTGGTTGTAATGGATGATTTTTACTACCCCTTTCACTCGTAAATATAAAATTGTCATTTGGCTCTAAATCTGTAAATAGTGATTGAATAATTTTTTTACCTTTTTTTGTTAGGTATATTATTTTTTCTCGTTTTTGCTTATGGGCTACTATCTTTAATTGAGATTGCTCTAATAATTCAATAATCATATTATTAGTTATTTGTATTGCTTCATTACACCTTAATCCGAACTCCCATAATAAATGAAACATTTTATTTAGTCTATCTTTTCTACTAGCTCTAATTGTTGTATCTGCCTGTAAATAATTAATAAGGTGCTTAAACTCTTTGGCTGTTATAGTATCTCTAATCTTTTTAATATTTGCCATTTTATACCCTTTACTTGTATTGTTTTCTTTTATATTATTATTATAATACAACTTTACTTTATATTTGCTGTCCCTACTACTGTAAAGCCCATTAATAAGGAAGTTGTATTGTTTTATTATATTTCACGCCATCTTTACTTTTGAGTGAATAAATAAAAGAAAAAGGTTATAAGGTGGATAAAAAAATGGATGAGAGAACAAAAAAACTAAGAAAAAAATGGGATGATGTAATATTAGATACACATAATAAGGGTAGTGGTATAATTATGGATTATTTGTATTTTGAGATTACTTCTATATTGGTTGCCCGATATATAAGTGGAAGCAGCTTGTCAAACAGTGAAGCTGAACTAGTTACTGATGAGATTATAAAAAGAGAAAAGCGATTTAAAACCCTTTAAATAAGGTGTTTTACTGCTCTATTTGTATATCATCATTATTAACTATAATAAATCTAATTCCATTCTCTTTATTTAATTTATATATTGAACAATTTAATTTTTTTAGCATAATTTCTATTTTTTCATTTTTCATTTTTTATTCTTCTTTTTTGTTTTTTTATTCTTCTTTACAACTTCATTTACAACTATTTCATCATCATTTACAATTGGTTGATGACTTAATGTTCTTTGTTCTGATATAAACTGTTTTAGAACTGTGATACTCTGGTCTTTTTCTTTATTCAACTGTTTGTTTAATTGTTTAATATATTGGTCATTTTTATCTATTTTAGACTGTAATCTCTG
>JAYEPG010000180.1:0-1581 GCA_034723795.1 Campylobacterota bacterium | reverse complement strand
TAAACTAACAAATGGCTTTTATAAACTAGAAGGTGAGTTTACAACTGAAAAATACAGTTTTGAGATAGATGATTGTAAAATTGATTTTAATTTTACAAATATATTTTAAGTAAGATAGATGCTATTGAAAAACTTCTTAATAGTAAAGACACATTTATATAAAAGGATTAAATTATGTTTAATGGGAAAAATATACTTATAACAGGTGGAACTGGCAGTTTTGGAAAAAAATATTCTAAAATTTTATTAGAAAAATATAAACCAAATAAAATCATTATTTTTTCTAGAGACGAACTAAAACAATATGAGATGGCTCAAGAATTTACATCTAAAGCTATGAGATTTTTTATTGGTGATGTAAGAGATGGAGATCGTCTTAAAAAAGCAATGAATGGGGTTGACTATGTTATTCATGCAGCAGCTTTAAAACATGTACCCATCGCAGAATACAACCCTATGGAATGTATTAAAACAAATATTTATGGTGCCCAAAATATAATAGATGCAGCTTTAGAAAATCATGTAGAAAAAGTAATAGCTTTATCTACTGATAAAGCAGCAAATCCTGTAAACCTTTATGGTGCCACAAAACTTGCATCAGATAAACTTTTTGTAGCAGCGAATAACTTAGTTGGTTCTCAAAATACATCATTTTCAGTTGTAAGATATGGAAATGTTGTAGGAAGTCGTGGTTCAGTTGTACCATTTTTTCATAAGTTGATAAATGAAGGAGTAAAGGAATTGCCAATAACTGATGACAAAATGACAAGATTTTTTATTACATTAAAAGATGGTGTAGATTTTGTCCTTAAAAACTTTGAAAGAATGCAAGGTGGTGAGATATTTATACCAAAAATACCATCTATGAAAATAATAGATATGGCAAAAGCTATAGCTCCAAATTTACCACACAAAATTATAGGTATAAGGCCAGGAGAAAAACTACATGAAATAATGTGTCCAGCAGACGATAGTCATTTAACTTTAGAATTTTATGATCATTATGTAATAAAACCAACAATAACATTTACACATAGGGTAGATTATACCAAAAATAAAATAGAAGAAATAGGCACTCCTGTAGCACAAGGTTTTGAATACAACTCTGGCAATAATACACAATGGCTTTCAAATAATGAACTTTTAAAAATGATTAAAGATAGCTAAATGAACTTTATACCATATGGTAAACAATCAATTTCTAAAGAAGATATAGATGGTGTAGTTGAAACTCTAACATCCGATTTTCTAACAACTGGACCAAAAATAAAAGAGTTTGAAGATAAATTATCTTCTTTTTGTGATGCTAAATATGTTTTAGCAGTAGCAAATGGAACAGCAGCTTTACACTTAGCTTCTTTAGTTTTACTTGAAAGTGGCGATAAAGTTTTAACTACTCCTAACTCTTTTCTAGCAACATCAAACTCTATACTTTATGTTGGAGCAAAACCTATCTTTGTTGATATTTGTAAAGATGGGAATATTGATTTAGATTTATGCGAAGAGGAACTTAAAAAAAACAGTTCTATAAAAGCTATATATGCAGTTGCATTTAGTGGTAATATGGTAAATCAAGAGAAA
>JAYEPG010000179.1:0-8059 GCA_034723795.1 Campylobacterota bacterium | reverse complement strand
CTTTTTAAGCCCATAATACCTAAGCTAGCTTAAGTTTTTAGACCCCCAAATTTTTCATTAAATCGATTTTTTAAATATTCATAAAAATACAAAACAATTTGACTTAAAAATGTCTGTTGTAAAACCTATTAAAATATTAAAAAGAAAATTTGAGAAAAAAAATATTAATGTTATCAATTTAATTAAAAATGAATGTGAATTAGAAAGTTATGAAAACTATATTATCCAAGTATTAATGAATCTACTTAACAATGCAATTGATCAATTTACAGAAAATAGGAATAAACAAAATACTATTACTATAGATATTACAAAAAATGAAAATAATATTGTTTTATGCGTAGCTGATAATGCAGGTGGAATTGAAAACATAAACAAAGATATAATTTTTGATAAATACTACACAACAAAAAAAGAAACAGGTGGTACAGGGCTAGGGCTATTTATGTCAAAAATGATAATCCAAAAGAAATTAAAAGGAGATCTATCTGTAGAAAATATAGATGGTGGTGCTACTTTTAAAATATCTATACCAAAAAACTAATTTATTTTGACATTTAATAAAAATTAATATATAATGCCATTACTTAAGAGTGTAAAGTAGGAAAATAGCTGTATTTATATAGTTATTGGCAATTATTTATTTAGTTGTTTACGCTAGCCGAACTCACTTTTGAAAAAATAAATTATTACAAAGGAATTTAGAATGAAAAAAATTTTATTCTTAATGGTTGCTATTGCAACTGCTGCTTTCGCATCTGATGCAAATGTAGCTAACGAAACATTAAAAGCTTACTCAGTACTTGCTGCTGGTGTTGGTCTTGGTCTTGCTGCTCTTGGTGGAGCTGTTGGTATGGGTAATACTGCTGCTGCAACTATTGCTGGAACTGCTAGAAATCCAGGTATGGGTGGAAAACTTATGACTACTATGTTTATTGCTTTAGCGATGATCGAAGCACAAGTTATTTATACACTTGTTATTGCTTTAATTGCATTATATGCAAACCCATTTTTAGGGTAAGCAAAGATTAATTTCTTTAAAAAAGCTAAGTGGTTATACCACTTAGCTTTTTTTATTTCTAAAGGATAATAAAAATGGATATTAAACACTTAAAAGAAAAAACAGTTTTATATGTAGAAGATGATGCAGCTATTATGCAATCATTTACTAAAATATTAAAAAAAGTATTTGCTGAAGTAAAAACTGCTATAAACGGTAAAGAAGGTCTTGAAGTATTTAAAGAAAATGAAGATATATCATTTGTTATAACTGATATTAAAATGCCAAAAATGGATGGATTGGATATGGCCAAAGCTATAAAAGATATTAGTCCTAACACACCTTTTATCTTAACAACAGCACATGGAGAATATGATTATTTTTTAAGAGCAGATGAAGTAGGCGTTTATAGATATATACAAAAACCTATCAATGTAAATGAGTTATTACAAGCACTATCAGAATATGAGGAAAACTAATAGCTAAAAAAGTTTTCTATTAGCTCTCTCATTTTTTCTGGTTGCGTAGTTGTATTTACCTTTTCTCTAAAACTATTAGCATTATCATAACCTTTTGAATAGGTATGAAGATGTTTTCTGAACATAACTACACCATAATCACTATAATAAGTTATCATATTATCAAAATGCTCAAAAATAATTTGCTTTTTTAATTCAAGACTAATAAATTCTTCACCATTGGCAATTTGATGAAAAACCCAAGGTTTACCTATAGCACCACGCCCTATCATAATACCATCTGCTTTTGTATAATCTAACACATACTTAGACTTAACAAGATCTGTTATATCACCATTTGCAATTACTGGTATACTTACAGCTTCTTTTATAGCTGCTATTGCATCATAGTCTACAGGAGCTTTATATGCACCTTTTTTAGTTCTACCATGTACTGCTATAAAATCCACACCACAATCTTCAACAGCTTTTGCTATATCTACAGGTATTTTTTCATCAATACCAATTCTAACTTTCGCTGTTGTATATTGTTTATTTGAATACTTTTTAATTGTTTTTAGTATCTCTTGAAGTCTAGGAAGATCCCCTAAAAGGTTAGAACCTGAACCATGATTAAATACTTTTGGAGCAGGACAACCACAATTTAAATCAATCCCAGCAATACCATCAATTGCGTTTAGCTTTTCAACAGCAATTTGCATAATATCTGCTTTACTTCCAGCAAGTTGTACAAAATATGGATCTTCATTTGGAGATTTTTGTATCATTTTCAGTGTTTTTTCACTATTGTAAGCTAGAGCATTTGAGCTAATCATCTCACTAACAGTATAATCAACACCAAAGTTTTTAACTACAGATCTAAAAGGAAGATCTGTATAACCTGCCAAGGGAGCTAAAGCTACCACAGGTTTAGAAAAGTCTAATAATTTATTCATTTAATCCCTATATTATTTATAACAAAGAGTATCTAATGAGTATGTATTTTTTCCTGCATCTTTTAAATCAATTATAGCTTTAAATGCACTATACTCATTATTTTCACTATTTACTAAAATATCTCTCATACTATCTACCATCTCAAACTGAGCTAATACATAAAGATATGAAGTTGTATAGTCCTCATTAATTAAAGAAATATCTTCAAATAATTTTATTAGTTGATCTGGAGACATTGATGTTTTGTAATTTTTTGCAATAGATATTAACTCTTCATTTGTAAACTCAACTTTTTTAACTAAGTTTAAAATCATATCATTATTCATAGAAAATTCATTTTGATCTTTTGCATCTTTTTCTAATAAAGCAATAATCATTGATTTATCAAATACTATCTCATCAATACTTTTTTTAATTGTTGTCATTGATTTAGTTTCTAAAACTTTATCAAAAGCTACTTTTACAATATCCAAAGAGTTATTTGAACTTTTTTTAACAGCATCTAATGCAAAATTTACATCTTCTGCAATTCTATTTTTTGTATTTTGTGTCATTAGTTCACTGTTTGTTTGTAGTTTTAAATCTTTTGATGAAACATACTTACCATTTTTTATACTAGCAATTTGAGAAACTGTTTTATCAAGTTTTTTATCTGATGAACTAAATGTTTCATCTTTTGCTTCAATATTTAACTGTTTTATAATTTCACTTAACTCTTTAAACGTTTCATTTTTAAAAATTACATTAGAATCTTCACCTACTAATTTTTTTGATAAAAGAGTTTTTACAGATTCAATATCTTTATCTACTGACTTTAATGAAAAATAGTTTTTAAGTCCATAAAATAGTATATGTAAAATAGTCATAATAAACAGCACTAATACTGGTATAACTATCCATACTGCTATTGGTAAAATAAATACACTCTCTAAAATCTCTATTCTATAATCACCAGATTCTAAACTAAAAGCATATCCAAAAATCACAAGTATTAAAACTACTGATCCAAATATATATTTTTTTAATCCCATTATTACTATCTCCTTTATCTATAATAACTTAACAGTTATTTTCGTGTATTTCTCTACAGTCTGTACAATATTTAGCAAAAGGTTTTGCTTTTAATCTTCCAATGGCAATAGACTCATCACACATATCACAGATACCATATGTTCCATTTTCTATACTTTTTAAAGCTTCAGCAATCTCTTTTAGTTCTTGTTTTTGCTGTTGAACTATAATACCAGATGTAAAACTATCACTACTAGCTTCTGCAAAGTCTAGATCATCTTTACAATCACAATTATTCAGTTTTGATATATTATCAATACTATCATCTATACTACTTTTTATCTCTATTTTTCTACTTAATAAAGTATCTTTTAACTCTTCTGTCTGTTTTTTTGAAGCCACAATAAGCTCTCCGTTTATGAATTTTTCCTATTTTATCTAAAACTTTATAAATTACTTATGATATGGATGGTTATTTAATATACAAAGTGATCTGAATATCTGTTCACATAAAACAATATTTGCTATTTTATGTGCATAAGTTAATTCACTTAACGATATAACTTTATCGCATTTTTTTAAAAATTCTCTATGAAACCCATAAGCACCACCAATAAAAAAGTTTACTGTGATTTTATCTTCTAGAAAAGTACTAAATTTAAAACTATCCATTTTTGTTCCCAATACATCTAAAGCTATGTTATATCCATTTTCTAATTTTGGTATAAAAACATCATTGTATGATTGTTGAGATTCTTTTTCCCCAATTGTTTGGGCTTTTCCAATTTGTTTATTAAAAATAGAATGAACCTCTACCTTAGCATATCTACTTGACATTTTAATAAATTCATTTACTAAAGGTTCAAACCTATCATTTGATTTTTTCACTATTTGATATATATTGATTTTAATACTATATCCTTATATCTAATTTTCATCTTTATTTAAGTATTATACCACAATAATTAATGGTAGAAGGAATAAATATAAAAAACAAAATTACAAGTATTGCTATTGGTGGTTTTGATGGTATGCATTTGGCACATCAACAACTATTTTCCAAATTAGATACAAACGGTGCAATTGTTGTGATACAAACTTCATACGCAAATCTTTCACCTTTAACCACTAGAGATGAACATACTGCATACCCTATCTTTTTTTATCCATTAGAAAATATAAAACACCTAAGTGGTGAAAAGTTTATCACACTTTTATATCAAGAGTTCCCATCTTTAAATAAAATAGTAGTTGGTTATGATTTTCATTTTGGAAATAAAGCAGCTTACAATATAGAAAATCTAAAAGAACTTTTTCAAGGTGAAGTAGAGGTAATTGATGAGTTTAAAATTGATAATATTGCTGTTCATTCAAGAGTTATAAGAGGATACCTCAGAGATGGAGATATATCACAAGCTAATAGTTTTTTAGGATATAACTATAAACTAAAAGGTTATCATATAAAAGGTCAAGGCTTAGGTAAAAAACAATTTGTACCTACAATAAATCTTGATGTAAAAGATTTTTTAATCCCTCAAGAGGGTATATATATAACAAAAACTATTTTAAATAACATATCATACAAATCAGTTACATTTATAGGTCATAGAGTTACTACAGATGGTAAATTTGCTTTAGAGACACATATTTTAGACAATATTTCAAATATTGAGATTCCAAAAGTAGTAGAGATAAAATTTTATGAAAAAATTAGAGATAATAAAAAGTTCGAAGAGTTCAGTGAATTAAAAACTGCAATTCTAAATGATATAGAAACAGCTAAAAAATACACTTTTAAAACTGCTATTTTTTAGCTGTTATTTTTTAGGGATAACTCTATCTTCTAAACATAAGTAATATAGTAAATAAGCCATATCTAATGGTGTCCATTGCATATCAACTATCAACTCTTGACCTAACGCATCTTTTGCTACTAAATTATCATATCTATATACTATATCAAATACTTTCATATGTAACTGTTTTTTTGTAATATGCGCAACCATAGATGGAAGTACCTCTTCTATTTTTGGATAAAAAAACACTACATCCTCTTGTAAACATCTTAATATGATTCCAATTTGGTAAGAGTGATATTCTTTCATTTTTATCTGTTCTAGTGGTTTATCTTTATATCCTAAAGATCTGAACGTTCCAAACTCTTCATTTATCATATTTTTTGCAGTATCAATATCTAAATTTCTTAAACATACAGGTATCGATATATCTTCAACTGACATTTTCTCTGGGTCAAATGTTCTTTTTTTTATTTTAGTTGGTGAAAATGCTTTTCCAATACTTCCAAATAGTGACATTATACAGTTCCTTTAAATCTTTTTAAAATAATTATTATTATACAATACTTTTAATGAAAGATAGAGTATTTGATAAACCAATAACAAAACAATTTGAGTTCGACGAGGATGTTGCATCAGTTTTTGATGATATGCTTGAGCGTTCAGTCCCTTTTTATAATCAAATGTTGGAATTAACAACATCATTTGCTATAAAATATATAAAAGATGATTCTACAATTTATGATTTAGGGTGTTCAACTGCATCAACACTTATAAGTATTGCAAACAATTCTAATAAAAACTTAGATTTAATTGGTATAGATACATCTAGTGCTATGCTAATACGTGCCAAACAAAAATCAAAAGCATACGGACATGATATATCTTTTATAAATGATGATATTTTTAATATAGATTTTAAAAAATCAAATGTAATAATCTCAAACTATACACTACAGTTTATTCGACCTTTACAAAGGGAAAAACTAATTAAAAAAATATATGACTCTCTTGAAGATGGAAGTGTATTTATATTTAGTGAAAAAGTTGTAACTGATAATAAAATATTAAATAAACAATTTATTGATGAGTATTATAACTTCAAAAAAACTCAAGGGTATAGTGAATTTGAGATTGCTCAAAAAAGAGAAGCCTTAGAAAATGTACTTATTCCATATACATATGAAGAGAATAAAAAGATGATAGAGGATGCTGGGTTTAAATACTTCGACTGTATATTTAAGTGGGTAAACTTCGCAACTTTTATAGCTGTTAAATAGCTATAAAAGTTAAAATTTACTAACTATTGCTATTAACTAGGTTTTGTATAGAAACACATTTTGTTAAAATATATTAAATGAAGATACTATATAAGAAATATATTTTACTCCTTATCAAATCCATCCACAACAATAGCACCCATAGATGCAGGCATAGAGATAACTATCATCCTTTTTATAGCCAAAATTGAATCCGTACATATAGGAAATTTACCTAAAGCAAATAAAATTAAAGCAACCACAAATGCAGCTATAAGATATGCTATAAAAACCCTAAAAACAAAAGCAAAAATTCTATTTTTAATATCTCCTTGAAATATTGATTCATAAGCATAAAATGCTAAAAAAGATATAGATAAAAATAGTATCAATAAAAGGTTAAAAATAGGTAATGTTTCTCCTAGTCTCCATGCTTCTTCTGAAAAAGCAATAGGAACTGCTAAGGCAAATGCACCAATGCTTATTTGACTTGCATCTTCTGAATTAAATCTTAATCTATTGATACTTTTCAACCTTATTTTTTCCACTATGTTTAGCTCTATATAGTGACTCATCAGCAGTACCTACTAGTTTTTCAACTGTATTTATAGAGTTATTTGTTTGACTAATTCCCATACTAACTGTTACACCAAAGCCATTGAAGTCTAATTTTGATATTTTATCTCTTATTCTATCTGATATGTCAAATGCTTGATTTAGTAAAGTATCTGGCATAATGATAGCCAACTCCTCACCACCATATCTAGCAGCTGTATCCATCTCTCTTACATTTGAATTTAAAAGTTGTCCAATATTTTTGAGTACTTCATCACCTTTTTGATGTCCATAAGTATCATTTACTTTTTTAAAATCATCAATATCTATCATTATTAAAGATAAAGGCTTACTAGTTCTATTTGATTCATCAATATCTTTTTTTAAAGTTATATCAAATATATCTCGTAAGTATAATGTTGTAAGCTCATCTATAGTTGATATTTCTGCTAATGTTTCACTTTTACCTTCCTCTATAATTTTTGGTACATCTAAAGTATTTATAATATTTGTAAGATAATCAAGAGTAGCGACAACAATACCAATATCTCTTTTTAAAATTGTATTTAAATCATGGTAATGTTTCACAATATCTTCAAATGTATTTTTTGCTTTTTTTTCATCTTCATAACTTTCATGTGTCAATGACAACATAATAGTTTTATAAAGAGTATTAGTATAATTCTTTTTATACATATCTAAAATATCTTTATCATCTAATATTTTATTTATCTCTGAAATTTCAATTACATCATCTTCTACTTTTATAATATCTTCTATATTTTTTGTTTTCATTGTTGTATTTTCCTTTTAATTTATGAATTGTTAAATAATAACATTAATATTATAATAGTGATAAAAAATATAAACACATAAGAGGTTAATCTCGTAGATACTTTTTTCCTTTTTCTTCTGTAATTACATTTAGTTCATGTTCTGGAGCATCTTTAAATACATCAGTTATATCATCTTTATTCATATTTACTCTTTTATATTTAATTTTTGATAATAAGCCATCCCTAC
>JAYEPG010000178.1:0-8134 GCA_034723795.1 Campylobacterota bacterium | reverse complement strand
TTGGAGTCATTATAATTTAGAAAAGAATGTAAAATACTTTATAGGTTATTTTAGATAAAATAGAAAAAATTTATACATTAGGTAGTTAATATAATGATTAAAAATAAAGAAGTTGAATTTGAAGATTTAAAAGTTAATGAAGATTTAGAAGAAAATATCACTAAACCGTTTTCAACAAAAGATATTAAGGTTACAAATTCGATAGTACTTTTACCCTCTGTTATAAATAGATTAAAATATGAAGAGATAGATTTAAGTCCAGATTTTCAAAGAAATAGTGATCTTTGGAATAAAACAAGAATGAGTAGATTAATAGAATCAATTTTACTAAAACTTCCTTTGCCTGTATTTTACTTTGATGTGAGTAATCCTGATAAATGGCTTATAGTAGATGGTCTTCAAAGATTATCTACTATAAAAAGATTTTTTGTAGATAAAAAACTACGATTAACTAACTTAGAATTTTTAAAAGATTTAGAAGGTAAGAATTATGAAGAACTTGATAGAACATTTAAAAGAACTATTGATGATACAGAATTAATAACTTATCAAATAGAAGCTCAAACACCAAAAGAGGTAAGATACTCGATATTTCATAGAATAAACACGGGTGGGATGAGTCTCAATGCACAAGAAATTAGACAGGCGTTGAATCAAAAAGGTTCAAGTGTTGAATTTTTAAAAAAAGTTTGTGAAAGTAAAAGTTTTAAAAATATAGTTGGAGTTAGTTCTAAGAGAATGCTAGATAGAGAATTAGCTTTAAGATTTATAGCTTTTAAGTTAACTAGTTATAAAGAGTTTAATTCAAATAATATGGGAAGTTTTTTGGATACTGCAATGGAAAAACTTGATGATATTGAGGATAGTAAAAAATTAGATTTTTTAGAGAAAGATTTGTTAAATACGTTAATTTTTTCAGAAAAAGTATTAGGTGAAGATCATAGGTTTAGTAGAGCAATTGCACATGAGAATGTTACCAAAACTTTAAATCGTTCTTTATTTGATGTATTAACTGTCTGTTTAAGTGAAGTTAAAGAACAAGATAAGTTTATACTAAATAAAGGTATTTTTTTAGAAAAGTTAAAAACTTTATTATTTGATGAAAAGGGTGTTTTTGCAAAAGCAATTACAGAAGGGACAAGTGGGAAAACAGCTGTTGAAAATAGATTTAAAATTATGGATAAATTAGTTAGCGAGGTTTTGAATGAAAAAGATTAAAAATGTAACTATTAAAAACTTAAAAATATTAAAAGATATATCGTTAGACTTAGGTGACTTGACACTTATAACAGGTGTAAATAGTAGTGGTAAGTCTACTTTTATACAATCATTATTACTTTTAAAGCAAAATCAAGAATTAATTAAAAAAATAAATAATAATAAATTCTTAGAATATTCACTTCAAAAAAACAATGTTTCAAAAGAAGATCAAGAGTTAAATAATAAAGTTTTAGAATTATTAAAAAGAGACAATAAATCACCTTTAGATTTAAATGGTAAATATGTCAAATTAGGTGAAAAAAAAGATATATTTAATCAAGGAACTTATAATGAAAATATTATACTAAATATTGAACCTGAAGACATAGAAATATTTCAATATATCTATAATAATAAAGATTTATCAATAGATATAATATCTAAAAATAAAGTACCTGTTGAATCTATAGTTAACCTTTTTGCAGATGATTTTCAATATATAAACACAGATAGAATTCAACCAAATACAACATATTCTTTATCTGAAATAGAAATTAGAAAAAATCTAATAGGTTTAAAAGGTGAGTATACAGCTCATTACTTAGATGAAAATAGACATAATAGTTTGAACATTATTAAACTTCAACATAAAAAAGCAAAAACTAAACAGTTATTGGAAAATGTTTCTCTATGGTTAGGTGAAATAAGTAATGGTATTGAAGTTTTAGCTAAAAAATATTCAGATATTCAAAAAGTAGGTTTGTCTTATAAATATACTTTTGGAAATGATGTGACAAATGAATATACACCAATGAATGTTGGTTTTGGTATCACTTACGTTTTACCAATAATAGTAGCTATATTAAAATCAAAACCAAATGACTTATTAATCATTGAAAATCCTGAATCTCATCTTCATCCAGCTGGACAATCAAAAATAGCAGAACTTTGTGCAATTGCATCTTCAAATGGAGTTCAAATAATAGTAGAGACACATAGTGACCATTTTTTAAATGGAATAAGGGTTGCTACAAAAGAAGAGATTTTAAAACCAGAAGATTCTAAAGTTTATTTTTTTGAAAAAGAAGATGAAACAATGTCAACTAAAGTTCATAAATTAGAAATAGATGAAAATGGACGAATTAATCAAGATTGGCCAGAAGGCTTTTTTGATGAATGGGATAATAAACTAAATGAATTAATATGGTAGATTTAGTAACATTTAACGAACTTTCTTTACCTTTTAAGAAATACGATAATTTAGATGAACAATTCAAATCATTTTTTCTATTATTGGATAAACTCAAGGAAAATAATTTAAAAAAACTACGAACTATAGAAAACTTTAAAAACTACAAAGTTACAGAAAATCTTTCTTTTCAACAATATTTTAATCAAATTAGAGATAAAGAATTTCAAAGAAAAGTAATTAGTTTTATGAATAGTGGTTTTGTTACTATAGATTCACCTCTAATAAAAGATGAAGATTTTTTACAACAAGATATGATTTTAGAAAATCAATATTTTTATGATGAACAAATTAACGCTACTGGATTAGCATGTGCTGATATTTGGAATACTTTATTAATTAGTTTTAACTCTTCCCAAAAATGGGATACTCCATTTATCAATCTACAAAAAGAAACCATTTCATTACATGACACTATACAATCTAGCAAAATTATAATTAAGCATTCTTCAAAAATAGAACATTTAGAAAACCATAAAGTCTTTTTTGAAGAGATAGAGAAAGAAAATCAATTAAGTATAAATCCTGATAGTTTTTATGAGAATAGAACTGAACTTTTTAAAAATAAAATAATTTTATGTTCAGAGATAAAAGAACAAATTAAGAGTTTAGATATTCGGGTTTTTAGAAAAGTACTTTCCCTTTTAAGAGATATTGATACTAATAAAAAATCATTAAACGATTTTACAATTAGTGGGGAAGGTCAAACAGTAAAAAGAAATCCAAAATTAAAAGCAATGAGAACTTTTTATATAAATCAAAAAGAAGAGTTTTTTGAAAAACATATAAAAGGATTTTTTAGTGGTTATAGAGTTCATTATTTAGAAAAAAATAAAAAAATTTATATTGGATATATAGGAAAACATTTATCTAATAAAAGTAATAAATAATAATACTTGAATCAAAACCAAAAATACTACGCCTACGATATAGAAACCTTCCCAAATATATTTTCATGTGTGATACAAAACATCGATACACAAGATATAAGAGTGTTTGAAATAAGTTCAAGAGTAAATGATACTGTTAAATTTTATAAAACTCTTTTGTGGTTAAGTAAAGTACAAAAAATTATGGTGGGGTACAACAACCTTGGTTTTGATTATCCTGTACTGCAACACTTTATATCTTTATATTCACAAAATCTTGATGGTGAGGCTTTAGCATTTGAACTATATAAATATGCAAATGAGATTATAAAGAATAGGTCAGCACATACATACTCTTCAAATAATAAAAAGTCTATACATATCTCTCAACTAGATCTTATGAAACTACACCATTTTGACAACAAAGCAAAGATGGTAAGTCTTAAGACACTTGAATTTAATATGAGGTCTCAAAATATTGAGGACTTACCTTTTAAGCCAGGTACTACAATAGATCAAAATCAAATAGATACACTTTTAAAATACAATTTGCATGATGTACTAGAAACTGTTAAGTTTTTTCATCATTCACAAGATGCTATAAACTTTAGAGAAGAGTTAAGTATAAAATACAAAGAAAACATGATGAACTATAGTGATATGAAAATAGGAAAACAGTTTTTTATCCGTAATCTAGAAGATAGACTTGGAAATGATATATGTTTTAAAGATGGCAAGCCTAGACAAACTATACGAAACTTTGTTGACTTTTCTAAGATTATATTTGATTGTGTTGAGTTTAAAACACAGGAGTTTTTAGCACTCAAAAAGTATCTTATGAAGCAGTATACAAATAATATGAAAGATGTATTTCGTGGTTTAGAAGTACGATATAAAGATTTTGTTTTTTATCTTGGTACTGGTGGACTTCATGGAAGTGTTGAGTCTTGTTATTATGAAGAAGATGAGACTCAAGTGATATATGATGTTGATGTTGCTAGTTACTATCCTAGTATTGTGGTTCAAAACAAACTTTATCCTGAACATCTTGGTATTGAGTTTACTGATATTTATAATGAGATAAGGGAGCTTAGATTTTCTTACTCTAAGGGAACACCTGAAAATAAGATGTTAAAATTAGCACTAAATGCAGCAGGATTTGGAGATACAAACAACCAGTATAGCCCTTTTTATGATTCTTTGATGACTATAACTATTACTACAAACGGTCAGTTGATGTTGTGTATGTTAGCTGAGTCTTTGATGGTTGATATTGAATCACTTCATCTAATCCAAGCAAATACAGATGGGCTAACAGTAAGGTTTCATAAAAATAGTGAAGATAAGTTTTTTTCACTTTTAAAATCTTGGGAAGATAAAACAAAAATGGAACTAGAAAAGATAAAATACACAAATATCTGGATAAGAGATGTTAACAACTACATAGCAAAAACCATAGATGGGAAAGTTAAAAAAATAGGTGCATATAAAGATAAACTAGAATGGTATCAAAACCACTCTGCCCTAGTTGTACCAAAAGCAGTTGAAGCATACTTAATAAACAAAACTCCTCTTGAAGAGTTTATAAAAAACCATAAAGAACCGTTTGATTTTATGATAAGTTTTAAGTCTCAAAGAGATTCTAAACTAGTTCTAGAAAGTATAGATGGACTAAAAAAAGAATATGAAAGTTTACAAAATACCATAAGATATTATATATCCAAAGATGGTAAGGCTCTTAAAAAAGTGATGCCCCCAATTAAAAATAGCAAAAATAGTAAAGATAGTAATGAAAATAGAATCATAGGTATAAATGTAGGATACACTATAGATATATGTAACGATGCTTCACATTTCTCTTTTGATAAGCTAAACTATGAGTGGTATATAAAAGAGGCTCAAAAGTTGATAGACCCACTTTTTCAAACTAAACAACAAAACTTATTTGACTTTATATAAAATTATCAAAACCAATTAACTGTTCTATAAAGTTTGTTAAAAGATAATCTACAATAAAATCTATTGTATTATTTCACTAAAGATACAATAAAGAGGAAAACAGATGTCAAGAAAATATAATTTTATATCATGGAATGTAAATGGTATAAGAGCAGTTGATAGAAAAGAAGCATTAAGATGGGTAGATGAAGATGATATATCTATACTTGGACTTCAAGAGATAAAATCAACACAAGAACAGATACCAAGTACAATATTTACAAAAGAGTTTAATAAACTACACGTAAGTACATCTGCTATAAAAGGACGCTCAGGTGTAGCACTTTTTAGTGATATAAAATATACATATGAAGACAACTGTTTAAGTGTAGATATACTTGATGAGGGTAGGATAAATGAAGTTCATTTTAACTTAGGTAATAAAGATATTGCATATTTTAATGTATACTTTCCAAATGGTCAAAAAGATGATGAAAGATTAAATTATAAAATGGCATTTTATGATAGATTTTTAGAACATTGTGAAACTCTTAAATCACAAGGAAAATCAATAATAGTATGTGGAGATGTAAATACAGCTCACGCTCCAATAGACCTTGCACGTCCAAAACCAAACGAAAAAACATCAGGTTTTTTACCAATGGAAAGGCAATGGGTTACAAAGTTCTTATCACATGGATATATAGATACATTTAGAGCAGTACATGGAGATAAGCCTGATAGTTATAGCTGGTGGAGTTATAGAGCAAATGCAAGAGCAAACAATGTTGGATGGAGAATCGATTATTTTTATGTGAGTGAAGATTTAAAAGATAATATAAAAAATGCAACAATAATGACTGATATATTAGGTAGTGATCATTGTCCTGTATCTTTGGAGATGGAGTTTTAATTGGATTTAAATAAATATATAAAAAACTGGTCAAAAATGAACTTTGATAAAAATAGTAGAATCTTATTTTTAGTAGTATATGCAGTTATTATGTTTTCTACTATTATAAGTGGTATAAATATATTTGTATTTATATTTTTATTTGTAATTACACCAATTTCTATTTACTTTTTTATAAAGAAAAAATATTTTAAAGATAAAAAATGAAAATAAATAACAACTTCAATATCTCAAAAATAACAACTATACCTCTAAAAGAACCAAAGTTTGTCAAACCTTTAAGGATAAACTATACACAAAATGATACTCCTAAAACATGGGAAGCAGTAGAGTCTCACGATAGTGTAGCAGTACTACTTTATCATACTGCTAAAAACTCTTTTTTGTTGGTTAAACAGTTTAGACCACCTGTATATATCCACCATAATGAACATCAATTTACATACGAACTATGTGCTGGTATAATAGATAAAGATATACCAATAAATCAAATCGTAAAAGAGGAGATAGATGAAGAGTGTGGATACAATGTAGATATAAAAAACATATCTAAAATAACATCTTTTTTTACAAATGTTGGAGTAAGTGGTGCTAAACAACACTTGTACTTTGCAAACATAGATGATAGTATGAAAATCCATGATGGTGGTGGTATAAATGATGAACAAATAGAATTAGAATTTATATCTATTTCTGAAGCTAGGAAGTTTATATTTGATGAATCAAAAGCTAAAACACCTGGACTTATGTTTGCTTTTTATTGGTTTTTTCAGAATAATTCAATTTAAAAGAGTACTTCAAGATAATATCAAGCAAGAGTTACTATAATCTCATTATGAATTTAAGTAAAAAAGCAAAAAATATAGCACAATCAGAAATAAGAGCGATGTCTATCTTGTGTGCACAACACAATGGACTAAATATGGCACAAGGTTTATGTGACCTTGAAGTACCACTTCCAGTTATCAAAGGTAGTAAAGAAGCAATAGATGCTGGTAAAAATATCTACACTTCAGCATATGGAAATCATAAACTTCGTGAAGCAATAGCAAACAAACAAAATGACTTTTATAACCAAAATGTAGAAGCCGACAATGTACTTGTCAGTGCAGGTGCTACTGGAGCATTTTATACAACAGCTATGACACTTCTAAATGAAGATGATGAAGTTGTAGTATTTGAGCCTTATTATGGTTATCATGTAGCAACTTTAGAATCTATTGGTTGTAAAATAAAGTTTATAAAAACTATGCCACCTCATTATGATATAGATTTTAATTATTTAGAGTCACAAATATCATCAAATACAAAAGCGATACTTATTTGTAATCCATCAAATCCAAGTGGAAAAGTATACACAAAAGATGAGTTAAATAAAATAAGTGAAATCATAGTTAAAAATGATATGGTTTTATTTAGTGATGAGATGTATGAACACTTTATCTATGATGGTTTAGAGTTTACATCAGCTCTTAGTATTGAAAGTTTAAAAAACCATACAGTTGTAATATCTGGATTTTCAAAAATATATTCTATAACTGGATGGCGTCTAGGATATGCGATTAGCACAAAAGAGGTAATAGACTCAGCTTCTGCATTAAACGACTTAATCTACGTATGCCCACCAGCACCTCTTCAACACGGCGTACTAAAAGGATTACAAGAGTTACCAAAATCATACTATACAGATGTAGCAAATGAACATCAAGAAAAAAGAGATAAGTTTATAAAAGCCCTAAATGAAGCAGGACTTCCAGCCCAATATATCAAAGGTGCTTATTATGTACTAGCAGATATATCAAAACTAGATGGAAATGATGATAAAGAAAAAGTGATCACACTTTTAGAAAAGACAGGAATAGCAACAGTTCCTGCTCGTGCATTTTATAGTAATAGTAAAGATTTAAACTTAGCTAGGTTTTGTTTCTCTAAGAAATCTGATGAGTTGGATGAAGCTATACAGAG
>JAYEPG010000177.1:0-8282 GCA_034723795.1 Campylobacterota bacterium | reverse complement strand
TAATATATTTAATAATGCAAAAGATGCTTATGAAAATAGTGATAAAAAGAAAATAATACTTATTAATACTAGTGTAAAAAATGATAAGGTTATAATAATATTTAAAGATAACGCAGGTGGAATACCTAATGACGTATTGCCTAAAATATTTGAACCTTATTTTACAACAAAACACCAATCACAAGGTACAGGTTTGGGACTAAACATGACTTATAACTTAATAGTTGATGGGATGAATGGAGATATAAAAGCTCAAAATATTGAGTATATATATAAAAATAATAAATATAAAGGTGCCCAGTTTAAGATACTGCTACCAATTTCTTAAATTATTCTGTGAATAATAAGTAGTTTTAATTTATTATACCACTTACTAAGCAATTTAGAGTTATAATCGCAACTATGAAAAAAGAAAATATTATATTGATTGGATTTATGGGTGTTGGTAAGGGTACAGTTGCTCGTGCTTTAGTAAAAAAGAGTGATTATTTTGCTGTAGATACTGATGATTTAATTGAGAGTTTAGAAAATAGAAAGATAAAAAAAATCTTTGAACAAGATGGTGAACCTTATTTTAGAGCATTAGAAAAAAAATGTGCCCTGTGGTGTGAAAAAAATATAACAGGTTCTATAATATCTACTGGCGGTGGATTTTACAAGCAGCCAAACCTAAAAAAAATTGGTAAAGTTGTATATCTTCAATCTACATTTGAGGCTATTTTAGAAGGCTTACATAATGCACCTAACTCTAAGAAAAAGTTTAAAAAAAGACCACTTTTAAATAATATTGAAGAGGCAAAAAAGATTTATAATCAAAGAGTAAAAGAGTATGAGCAGGTTGCTGATATTATTGTAAATGTAGAAGATTGGGATGTAAATAAAGCAGTTGAAAATATACTAAAAGCTATAAAGAAAAGCCAAAAATAAAGGAAAATGATAAATTGAAAATAATAAACACAAAAGATAAAAACTTCACAGAAGAGTTTCAAAATATTTTAGGAAGAGCAAAAGTGGATATTAAAAAAGTATCATCAATTGTAAATGGTATTATTGATGATATTGTTCAAAATGGAGACAGTGCAGTAAAAGAGCATATATCAAAATTTGATAACTGGACACCTTCAGATGAAAATCTATTTATAGATGTAAAAGATATGGAAACTGCATATAATAATATTGATGATAAACTAAAAGATTCACTACATATGGCATACGAAAGAATTAAAAATTATCATGAAAAACAGCTACCAAAATCTTGGAAAAGTTATGAGGATAATGGTACTATTCTTGGACAAAAAGTAACACCAGTTGATAGAGCAGGGCTTTATATCCCTGGTGGAAAAGCTGCATATCCATCATCACTTTTAATGAATGCAATTCCTGCTATTGTTGCTGGAGTTGAGGAGATTGTTGTTTGTACTCCAACACCTGATAATGAACCAAATGAATTACTTCTAGCGGCTTGTCACTTATGTGGTATAAAAACTGTTATGAAAGTTGGTGGTGCTAGTGCTGTTGCTGCTATGGCATATGGAACTGAAACTTTGAAAAAAGTTGATGTGATAACTGGTCCTGGAAATATTTTCGTTGCAACGGCTAAAAAGCTTGTGTTTGGTGAAGTAAATATAGATATGATTGCTGGTCCAAGTGAGATAGGTATTTTGAGCGATGAAACTGCAAATGCAAAATATGTTGCTATTGATTTACTTTCTCAAGCAGAACATGATGAGATGGCAAGTTCTATTTTAATAACTACATCACAAGAGATTGCAGACAAAACAAGTGATGAGGTTGCCCAGTATCTAAAAGTTTTAAGCAGAACTGAAATTGCAAGTAAATCTATTTATGAAAGGGGTGCAATTATTGTAGCTAAAGATATGAATGAAGCAATTGATTTAATGAATGATATAGCACCTGAACATTTAGAGGTTATGACACAATCTCCTTTTGAACTTTTACCAAAAATAAAGCATGCTGGTGCTATATTTCTAGGGCAAAATACACCAGAGCCTATAGGTGACTATGTAGCTGGTCCAAATCATACACTTCCTACAGGGGGAACTGCAAAGTTTTATAGTCCATTAGGAGTAGAGAATTTTATGAAAAAAAGTTCAATTATCAGTTTTAGCCAACAAGCAATAAACGAGATAGGTGAACAGTGTGCATTACTAGCAGATACAGAAGGGTTAACAGCTCATGCCCAATCTGTAAGAGTAAGATTAAATAAATAAAAAATTAAATTAATAAACAAGGAAAAAAAATGGCAAATTATGAAGCATTATTCGAAGATGAAGATAATATATTTGGAGGATCTCCTCAATCAAAATTTTGGGATATAGCTAATACAGCAAGTGACGATGTAGTAAAAGATCAAATAGATAAATTTGTAGAAAAATTTGCAGCTATGGAAAAGATGCTAATGAAAGAGCATGAAGAAGAGGAACTTAACGCAGTTGTAAATAAATATATTTTTGAAAACAGCGTTGAGATTGAAAATCATAAGAAAAGTGCTTATGTTGAACTAGCTGGTGAAATTGTAATTAGATTAGATAGCTAGGTAAACCATGGAAGAGTTATCTCAAGTAAAAGCACAAATTGTTGACTTTGTAAAGGATTGCGGAGATGCCAGAAGTTTGGAGTTACTTGACCTTTTGTCTGAAGGTAAAATGCTTCGTTCAAAATTGATATTGAAAATTGCTGGAGTATCACAAGAGAGTATTAAATTGTGTGCTATTGTTGAGATGATTCAATCAGCATCTTTATTACATGATGATGTTATAGATGAAGCAGATACAAGAAGAGGTAAACCTTCTATAAATGCACTTTTTGATAACAAAACTTCAATTATGTTTGGGGATATTTTATATTCAAAAGCATTTACAGAGTTAACAACTATGAATTCTGATATTGCTTATGCAATAGCTAATTCTGTTACAAAACTAAGCATTGGTGAACTTCACGATGTAGAGATGACAAATGAGTTTAATACATCATATGATAAATATTTTAATATGATTTATAATAAAACTGCATCTTTAATAGAAGCAAGTGCTAAATCTGCGGCAATCATTGCTAACAAAGATAAAGAAGCGTTTGCTTTATATGGGAAAAACCTTGGTCTTGCATTTCAAATGATTGATGATATTTTAGATATTACGCAAGATAGTAAAACTTTAGGAAAACCTGCAATGCTTGATTTTGTTGAGGGAAAAGTAACTATTCCATATCTTTTATTACATGAAAGAATTGAAGATAAACAAAAACTAGAATCATTATATAAAAAGCCATTAAACTCTGAAGAGTCTGCATGGATAAAAGATGAGATGATTAAAAATAATGTCTTAATTGATAGTATATCTAAGGCTCAAAAGCTAGGCTTAGAAGCAGTTGATGCTATTAAATTTGATGATAATGAAGATTTAAAAAATATAATGAATCAGATGATAAATAGAGAGTTTTAGAACTCTTTATTTATACTATTATTTATTAAATGATGATGAGATTATTGACATAAACTCATCTTTTGTTTTTTTCTCTTTTTTAAATATTCCTCTAAGTGCTGAAGTAACAGTAGTTGAACAAATCTTTTGTACACCTCTCATCTCCATACACATATGACGTGCATCTATTACAACTGCAACACCTTTTGGACTTATAGCTTCATTTATGGCATCAGCAATCTGTTCTGTTAGTTGTTCTTGAATTTGCAATCTTCTTGAGAACACATCTACAGCTCTTGGTATTTTTGACAAACCTATCACTTTTCCATCTGGTATATAAGCAACATGTGCTTTTCCTATTATAGGTAACATATGGTGTTCACACATAGAATATAGTTCAATATCCTTTACTATAACCATCTCATCATTACTACTAGTAAATAGAGCAGATTGAATAATCTCTAGTGGGTCTTGATTATATCCACTACACATAAATTCCCATGCTTTTTGTACTCTTTTTGGAGTGTCTAATAAACCTTCCCTATTTGGATCTTCACCAATATGTTTTAATATATTTTTAACTGCATTTTCCAAGTTTATTCCTCTTTTAATTTAATGTTTGGGTTATTGTACCGCTACCAATTAGTTTATCTTCAATATAAAAAACTGCTATTTGACCAATAGCTACTCCGTATACAGGATTATCTAGTTTTATATCAGCACTACCGTTTTTAATATTCAGTTCGCATTTTACAGTTGTACTTCTAAATCTAAGTTTAACATCACAAATAATATGTTTATCTTCTACAAACATATTTATATTTTTAATTTTTACATTATTTATAGCTAAATCTTCTTTTTTACCAACAGTAATGGTATTGTCTTTTTTATTTTGTTTGATTACAAAGTGTGGTTCATGTGCTCCATGTACATAAAAACCTCTTCTTTTCCCAACTGTATAGTGCATATAACCTTTATGATGTCCTATCTCATTTCCATCTTTATCTAAAGTAATTCCAGGCATATCTATATTTATATGTTTTTCAAGTATATCTGTATATGCACCATCAACAAAACATATCTCTTGTGAATCTTTTTGTGTAGCTATACTTTTAAGTTCAGGTATATCTAAAGCGATACCTCTAATATATTCCTTAGTATACTGTGACATAGGAAAGATTAATTTAGGAATAACCTCTTTTTTAATTTGACCCAAAAAGTAACTTTGATCTTTTGATAAATCTTCTGCTTTATATATAAACTCTCCATCTGTTTTAGCATAGTGTCCTGTGGCTAAAAAGTCTCCACCTAATCTCATTGCTTCATCAAATAAAGCTCCGAATTTAATAGTTGAGTTACACTTAACACAAGGATTGGGGGTAGTTCCATCTATATAGCTTTGAACAAAGTAATCATATACTTCATCTTCAAACTTTTTGGTTAAATCTAATACTGTATATTTTATATTTAAAAAGGATGCTACTTTTTCTATTGATGCTATATTTTTTTCGTGATAACCAGGGATTACGTTGTGTAGTTTCATATAGATACCTTCAACTTCGTATCCATCTTTTTGGAGCATATATGCAGTCATACTACTATCTACGCCACCACTTAGACCTACTATTACTTTTTGTTTTTTTGAATTATTCATTTTATTACTTTTGTGAATTTATTTGATTTTATAAATCAAGATTTCGTTGTGTGGATTATAACTAAAAGTTTTAATATTTTTATTAAGTATATGTTTTAGTTTTGATTATTGTGTTATGGAGCTTCAGATAGGACTTGAACCTACGACCTGCTGATTACAAATCAGCTGCTCTACCAACTGAGCTACTGAAGCAACGTTATTAAAAGTTTAATTTAAGTGGAGCGGGAGACGAGACTCGAACTCGCGACAATCTGCTTGGAAGGCAGAGGCTCTAGCCAACTGAGCTACTCCCGCTTATTTACAAAAAAGAGATCATCTTTAAAACTAAAATTTTTTAGTTCTTAAGAATCAAATGGTGGGTCCTGAAGGACTCGAACCTTCGACCACTCGGTTATGAGCCGAGTGCTCTAACCAGCTGAGCTAAGGACCCTTTTTACTATTTGCTAGTCATCTTTATTTGTTGATGGGATTATAATAGACTAGTGCTTAAAATACACTTAAAATAATAAAATATTTTAAAAATAGATATAGATTATGAAGTATTAAATATAAAAAAAGGGAGTACTAAAAAGTACTCCCCAATTTTTCATGTAAACTTAAATTTTAAGTTTTAAACGATGATTAACAAGCTGCTTTTACTAAAGAAACTCCGCTTATGCTTGTTTTGCTGCTTCTAATGCTTCTTCGTAGTTAGGCTCTGTTGTAATTTCTGGAACAACTTGCTTGTATGCAACTTTTCCGTCTTTACCAATTACAAAGATAACTCTTGCTGTAATTCCTGCTAAAGGACCATCAGCTAAAAGAACACCATAAGCGTTAGCGAAATCTTTGTTTCTGAAATCTGAACAAACTTTTAAGTTTTCAATTCCAGCTGCTCCACACCATCTAGCTGCTGCAAATGGTAAATCCATAGAAACAGTAATAACTTCAACACCTTCTAAAGAAGCTGCTTCTGTATTAAATCTTCTAGTTTCTGCATCACAAACACCTGTATCTAAAGATGGTACTGCTACTACTAATTGAACTTTACCTTCTCCACCAATTTGCTCATTTTGAAGCATTGGGTCACAGTTTACAACTGTTACTACTGGTGCTGTATCACCTGTGTTAATTTCATTACCTGCTAGGTTACATACAATGTCGTTTTTAAATGTTACTGTTGCCATTTTAATTCCTTGTTTTGTTTTATTTTTTAAGTGTTGACAGTTTAATCAAATAAGATAAATTTACTCTTAAATGAATAACTTAATAAATTATAGCAAATGTAAGTTAAAATATTGTGCTTTATTTAAATAAAATTTTATTATAATAACAAAATGAGATTAGATATATATTTAACAAAAAAACATAATATACAAAGTAGAAATAAAGCACAAGAGCTGATAAAATCAAAAAAAGTATTAGTAGATGATAATATTATAGTAAAACCATCTTTTAAAGTTGAAGATGAAAACATTGTAAAAATAGATCAAGATGAGTTTTATGTAAGTAGGGCAGCTTATAAACTAAAATACTTTTTAGAAGAGAATCATATAGATATATTAGATAATGATGCACTTGATATTGGTTCTTCTACTGGTGGATTTACACAAGTGCTATTATTATCAGATGTTAAAAGTGTTACTTGTGTTGATGTAGGTTCGAATCAACTACATGATAGTATAAAAGATGATAAAAGAATTATCATAAAAGAGAATACAGATATACGAGACTTTATATCTGAAAAAAAATATGAATTAGTTACTTGTGATGTCTCTTTTATTAGTATATTAAATATAATTGAAGATATTAATAGGTTAAGTTCAAATAAAATTATAATACTTTATAAACCGCAATTTGAAGTTGGACGTGAGGTAAAAAGGGATAGTAAAGGGATGGTATTAGATAATAAAGCTATATTGGAGTGTAGAGATCAGTTTATATTAAAAACTCAAGAGTTAGGTTGGAATCTTATTAAATCAGAACAAAGTAAACTAGCGGGAAAGTCGGGAAATGTTGAAGAACTTTTTTATTTTACTATTTAGTATTACTGTAGTTTACTCATCTACAGCTATAGATGAGGGAAACCTTAAATATATAAAACAAAATTATGTTGAAGCTATAGAACACTATAAAGATGCTTATTCAAACAATCACCCAAAAGCTAGAATAAAACTTATAATGTCTTATCTAAAACTTGGTGGTAATTTTGAAAAAATAAAAAATTATCCTAAAGCATTATCTTGGTACAACAAAGCACTTGAGTTAAAAAGTAAAGTTGCCAAATCAAAGATTTCTAAAATATATGAAAAACAAGCTAATGATTATAATCGTGTAAAAAAATATAAAACAGCATTAAGGTTATATAAAAAAGCATTGAAATATGGAAATAGTAACGTAAATAAAAAAATTAAAAAGATTAAAATAATATTAGCTCATCAAAAAACATTGAAAAATGATACAAGAAAAATTGTAACAAATAAGTCTCCATCTTGGACAAAAGCAATTGGTAGGCTTATTATCCCAACAAAACTTGAATTTATAACTAAAAAAAGATATAAAACAAACTATAAAAAGTGTTCAGCAAGTTTAATCAATATTGATAATTTAAACTATTCAAAAGTGATAGTTACAGCTTCACATTGTTTAACTGAATATAAAAAGAGTACTGGTGATTTAAGATTTATTATTAAAGACTCATCTGGAAAGATGATACAAAAGACTGCAGTAGTATATAAGGACAGTAACTATAGTTCAAAAAAATTAAAAACAAATAGTGATTATGCAATTTTAATATTAAGTAGTGGTATATCTGCCAAAGATGTAAATCCATTTATTATAAATAAAAATAGTTTTACTCTATTACAAAAAAATAGTAAAAATTCTTTTGCATCATTAGCTGGGTTTTCAGGAGATATTGGTGAGTTTGGTGCAAAGTTGACTTATGACCCTAAATGTAAGTTAACATATCATAGTTATACATATGGTGCAAGTGATTGTTCTGGATTTAAAGGTGCATCTGGTGGACCTGTTGTAGTTACTACCACAGATAACAATGAAAATTTAAAATACAATTTTGTTGGAGTTATCTCACATTTTAAAAATAAATCATATCAAAAAATATTTTTTGCACCACATCATATATTTTATAAAGATTTAATAAAATCTATAAAAAGGTACAACTACTAATACTAAAGGGATTAAATCCC
>JAYEPG010000176.1:0-8294 GCA_034723795.1 Campylobacterota bacterium | reverse complement strand
AAACTATCCATATCAATTGCCGCAATTGTACTTTTAATACTATGTAATATCCCTAAAAGTTTTGTTGTATTTAATGACCTTAAAAGTAGTTCATATCTGTATTTATTTGCTATTTTAAAGATACCGCTTTCTCCAAAACCTATAACCTCTACATCTTTATTATTTATAAAGTTTTGTACATACATATCTAACTCTTTTTTAGCTATATTTGCATTTTTGTGACTGAACACAACTCTTGCAAGTCTTACATATGGTGGATATATATCTTTTCTTTGATTCAGTTCATCTTGTAAAAAATCTTCATAAGTTGATATAGATAAGTAGTTATTAAAAAAGTCCTCATTTTTAGTTTGTATTAAAACTTCTCCAAAACCTTTTCTTCCACTTCTACCTGCAATTTGGATTAAAAGTGAAAGTGCTTTTTCTCTTACTTTATAGCTCGTCATATTTAAAACAGAATCAATACCCAAAACTACTGCTAAAGTTACGTTGTGATAGTCGTGACCTTTTGATAACATTTGAGTGCCAACTAGTATATCTATTTTGTTGTCATTGAAGTTTTTTAGTACTTTTTTAAGTTGAGTATCTGTTTTTATCTTATCTCTATCAAAAGTTTCTATTGTGTTATTTTTAAATAATTCTTGAAGTTGAGTTGTAACCTCGGCAGTTCCTAGTCTAAAGTTTTCTATTTTACCTATGTTGCATGATGGACATATTTTTGGTATAGCTTGTGTGTAGTTGCAGTAATGACATTGTAAAGCATAGTTTTTTTTATGTAGACTCATACTAACAGAACAAAAAGGACACTCTACAGACTTTCCACACTCTTTACATATTTGATATTTAAAGTTCGCTCGTGTAGGTAAAAAAACTATAACTTGCTCATCTCTTTTTATTGTTTTTTTTATTTTATCTATGATTGTTTCATTTAACTCTAAATTTGATTTATCAAATGATATTTTCTTTTCTGATTTATGAAAAGTTTGTGTTATTCTAGTATATGGCACTTTGTAAAAGCTACTTAAACTAGGCGTTGCACTCCCTAAAATAACTTGTGTGTTGTATTTTGATCCAATATATATAGATAAATCTTTTACATTTAGTCTTGGTTTTTGGTCTGCCTTATAAGAATCATCATGTTCCTCATCAACTATAATTATCCCTAAATCTTTAAATGGTAAAAACAAAGATGACCTAGCCCCTGCAATTATTTTTACTTTTCCAACTAGTAAGTCGTTTATGATTTTTTCTTTTTTCTTTTTTTGTATTCTTGAGTGCCATATTGCAATACTTTCTTTAAATACTTTTGTAAGTCGTTTTTCCATTTGAGGAGTTAGAGATATTTCAGGTATAAGAAGTAGGGCTTGCCTATTTTGTGCTAATACATTTTCTATAGCTTTAATATAGATTTCTGTTTTTCCACTTCCTGTATTTGCAAAAAGTAAACTTGTATTATTTTTTTGAATAAAATCATAAGCTTTTTGTTGTTCTACAGATAAAACAATATCACTTTTAATTGGTTTTTCATCTTTTTGGATTTTTACATCATAAAATGGCGTATAAACACTTAAAGCTTCACCTAAACTACAAACATAATATTTTGATATAAAAGATGCTGTTTCTAACATCTTTTTATCATAATATTTATTTGATATATTAGATATATCTTTACATTTAAAAGTAGGTTTTTCAACTTTTTTTATTATTACTCCAAGTTGAAGTTTTTCTCTTCTTTGTAAGCTTACTTCAACTAAAGTACCAACTCTTATATCATCTTTATATTGGTAAGTAAGCGGTTCTAAAGGTGATTTTAAAAGTGCTATTTCGTAGTAGTTTATCAAAGAATAAGTCCATTGCGTTTAATTTTTATATTGTATTATACCAATTCTTTAATTTGATTTGGTATAATAATATTATGTTAGAGATTCATGATATAAAACCAATTGTACAAATTCAAGATTTTACTATATATATCTATTACGGCTTGATTGTTGCATCTTTTTTATTTTTACTTTTTATAGTATATTTTATATATAAATTTTTTAAAAACAAAACAGTATCAAATGATAAAGAGTATTTTGCGGTTTTAAAAAATATAGACTTTAATAATACAAAAGAATCATCATATCTTATATCTAGATATGGAAGATTGTTAGCAAAAAGTGAACGAGAAAAAAGATTAATAGATGATATTCACAATAGTTTAGAAGTTTATAAATACAAAAAGAATACAGATAAAGAAATATCTATTGATATAAAAAACCAATTTAGTATATTTATGGATTCACTTGATGTTAAATAGTTTTGAATACCCTTATATTTTACTACTTATACTTTTATTTATAATATGTGCAAAATTTTGTAAAGCAAAATCGCAGGCGTATTATATGCCCCATCTTGAGATATATCAGAAATCTGAAGGTATAAATAGTAGTTTGGTAAGTGTATTAAAATGGATAACTATTATATTTGCTATTATTGCATTGGCTTCACCTATAAAAGAGTTAAATGTAATAAATACAAAAAATGATGGTGTAGATATAGTATTATCTTTAGATACAAGTGGTTCTATGAGACAAATAGGTTTTAACCAAGAAGATTTAGAACAAAACAGATGGAGTGTTGTAAGTGATATTGTAAAAGATTTTATATCTCAAAGAGAAAATGACAATATTGGATTAGTAGTGTTTGGAACATCAGTTATGACTGCATCACCTCTTAGTTATGATAAAAAAGCTCAAAAAAGAATTATTAAAAGTTTGGATATTGCAGTTGTTGGAGAAAAAACAGCACTTATAAATAGTATAGCAACATCAATAAATATTTTAAAAAATCGTGATACAAAATCAAAAATAATTATAGCATTAACAGATGGAGATGATACAGCAAGCAACATCCCTCTAAATATAGTTTTAAAAATGGCAAAAAAATATGATATAAAAATATATACCATATCAATAGGTGCAACAAATAGCTATGCTTTAAATCAACTATCAAGTGTAAATGGTGGAAAGTCGTTTGTAGCTTATAGTAAAAATGACTTAAAAGAGATATATAAAGTTATAAACAATTTAGAAAAAAGTAAGATAGAACAAAATAAAATAATCTTAAAAGAGTATTATTTCTTTTATCCATTGATGTTGAGTTTTTTAAGTTTACTACTTTTTATCTTTTTTAAAAATAGAGATTAAATTATATAAGGTCGTAGTGGTAATCTAAATTTAATATTCACATGAAAAGTGTAACATTTAGAATAGTTAGATAGTAAGGATAATCACAGTATAGCCTTATTAAATTTCTACGATTTTTTATGATTGATTTGTTTTATAAGTTCAATTAACTCCAAATCTAAAATATTTTCTTTATCTGTTTTTGAATAAATTGTGACTAGACTTATCTCTTTTAATTCATTGATACAATATGTGATTACTCTATATCCTGCGCTTTTACCTTTGTTTAAATCAGTATTTTTAACTCTAATTTTAAAGGTATTATTTCCTAAACTTGTTCCAAGTGTAGGATTATTTTCTAATTCATTCGCTAAGTTTAAAATATCTTTTTTGATACTTTTGTATTTTTTACTTAAAGTTTTAAGATTTTTAATAAATTCTGGTGTTGGTATTACTTTATATTTCATTTAAAATATGTTTTAATTCTTTCTTTGGTAATTGCCCTGAATTTTGTAACTTTACTTCATCGAAACCTTGTTTGACACTTTGCTTTATTGTATATGTTTCTACATAGTGTAATAAATTGTCAATGAATTTATTATTATCATTTTGACATTCAACTTTAAAAAAGTTTTCAATAGTTGGGTTATTTATATTTAATGCTAACATAAACCTTCTCCTATGTTTTATTTATATATTATTGTATCAAAACTTAAGTGAATTATACTTAAGCTTTAAATATTTCTTTTTATCTATATTATCAACCCTCATTAGTCACATTATAAATATATAAGTTATATTTATAAGCATAATACTTCATTAAAAGTTTTTGCAATACTGGTTGGTGAGATGGTGTAAACCATGCGTTGTTTGATATAGCTATTACATAAGAAGTATCAAGGTTTTTATATATTTCATTTGTTGTTGCTTCATAACATATAGCATTTCTAAACTTTGTACCTTTTATATTAAAAGTTGTTGCTTTTTTTGCTGTTTCATAATCTTTTGCTCCATTATAAAAAGTATTGTTTATAATATCTCTTAACTTTTGGGGTAATGGTACAGCCTCTCCAAATGGAACTAGAACAACTTTATTTGCTATTTTTATAACGCCGTCTTGAAATAGATATGAAGAGTTATACAATAATCCATCTTTTTCATAAAGAGCCCCAAGGAGTATAGAAATATCTTTTGAATATTTTAAAAGTTCTTTTTGAATATATTTTTGATGATTTAACACTATAGGAAATGAGGTTTCAGGAAATATTATAAGATCATTGTTTTTTTCAATTGCTATTTTTATATTGTTAAAATTTTCATTTAAAATAGTCTCTCTATATTTTTTATCCCATTTTTTAACTTGAGGAATAGTTGTATTTTGCATCTTGACTTTTAAATTTGATGGTGTTGTGTTTAAGATAGGTTTATTAAATATTGATAAAGAAACTAAGCATACACTATAAAAAAGAATACCTAATTTAAATCTATTTTTAATTTGAGAATATATTAAAGCAGATGTAGCTAGTAAGATTATAAATAGGTCAATCTTGGAAGTTCCAAGATAACTATTTATAAATGGTAACTCAAGAACAAACCAATTAAATCCAAAAGGATTTATAAAACTAAGTGCAAAAAAGTATACAATTTTATATAAGAGATTATTAACCAATCCTCCAATATAAAAAAGTACACCATATACTGTCCCAATTCCAATTAATACAAAAGGTATCAAATATAATAAATTGTAATATATAAAACTGTATCCAATCCACCAAAACCAGAAAATTCCAATTAAAAATCCAGCAAAAAATAATTCTTTTTTATTTAATGTAAATAATATGTAAAAACTAAAAAGTCCTACAATAGTATTAACTAAGGAGTTTGTTAAATTAAAGTATTCAAAATATATAAATAACGACATAGAAACTGATAAAATTATTGATTTAATGCTAAACATAAACGAATTCTACCATAATTTGTAAAAAAAATAAAAAAAGTAGCTTATTTAAATATTAATTAAACTTTCTTTTGTTAATATCTTAAAATAAATATTAAACAGGAGAATATGTATGAACAAAGCAGAATTAATTGCAGCAGTAGCTGACAAAGCAGGATTAACAAAAAAAGATGCAGGTGCAGCTCTAGAAGCAACACTTGAAACAATTACAGAAACATTAGCTGGTGGAGATACTGTAGCATTTATTGGTTTTGGTACATTCAGTACTTCAAAAAGAGCTGCTAGAGAAGGTGTAAACCCATCTACAGGTGCTAAAATCCAAATTGCAGAGTCTACAGTTGCAAAATTTAAAGTAGGTGCTAAACTTAAAGAAGCAGTTAAAGCTGGTAAATAGTTTATACTTTATTTTAAGTAAATAAGAAAGGGGAAGATTTAAATCTTCCCCTTTTTTATGGCTATTTTTTAATTAATTAAACTTTTTAGTCAATAGGCAATTAAATTGCCTATTCAACATCACCAGCTTGTAATTCAAACTTAGGAAGTACAAAATCACTAGGTAACCTAAGTGTTTGATAAGTAGCTTCGAATTGTTCCTCTTCAGCACTTCTCTCACCTCGTCCACGAGCTACGACTCTAACTGGAACTCCTTCAAAGTCATGATACTCTCGTAAAACATTTATTAAATATCTTTTATATGAGAAATGTAACATTCTAGGTTTGTTCATAATTAATGCAATAGTAGGAGGTGAAGTATCAAACTGAGTTGCAAAGAATATTCTAAGTCTATTTCCATTTGGACTAGGCAGAGAATGTCTTCTTATCCCTTTCTCTATAGTTTCATTTAGGTCTGCTGTTGGTATTCTTCTATTATAGTTATCAAAAATTTTAAGAATTTTTTCCTCTAGTTTATTTACATTTCTACCAGTTTTTGCAGATACTGCTACAATTGTTGCATAGTATAAAAACTTAAATCTACCTCGAATCTCTTCGCTTAGTTTTTCAAAAGTATCCATATTTTCATCCCACTTATTTAGAACGATAATAGTACCTAGTCCAAACTGATCAACAAGCCCAGAGATTTTTTCATCTTGGTCACTTAATGGTTGTGATGCATCTAAAACTATCAAAGCTACATTTGCTTGTGCTAGCATATCTTCTGTTCTCATTAATGCATACTTCTCAATACCTAAAATCTTACCACGTCTTCTTAATCCTGCTGTATCAATAAAAGTTATCTTTTTATCGCCAACCTCATAAGTTTCATCAACAGGATCAATTGTTGTACCAGCTACTGGACTAACAACTGATCTTTCCTCTCCAATTAAAGCATTTAAAATAGAACTTTTACCAACATTTGGTTTACCAATAATAGCTACTTTAATGTGATTTGGATCTATCTCTTCTTTCTCTTCATACTCTTCTATAGGTTCAACTAAAAGCTCTAACTCTTTTTCAGTTAGTTTACTTCTTCTTTCCTCTTCAATCTCAGCAGCACTTGGTGGTAACTTTTCATATAACCACTCAAATAATCTTTTTGTTCCTCGATTGTGAGAAACAGATACTCCAAACATCTCTTCATCGTTTATTCCAAATTCATAAAAATCCCAAAGTCTCTCTAACTCTTTATCATTATCAATTTTATTTACAACTAGTGCAAGTGTTTTTCCTAATCCTTGAAGTTCATAAAATAGTGCTTTATCTTCATCATCAGGTATATTTTTACCATCAACCATATAAAGTACTATATCAGCTTCTTTTGCAGTTTCTACAGCTTTTCTTTTTACATTAGTAAAAATTTTAAACTCACTACCATCTTCCATAATCTCATTTTTTGATTTACTTATACCACCAGTATCAAGCATCAAAGCTTCTCTTCCAAAAATATCTATCTCTCTTCGTCTTACATCTCTGGTAGTTCCAGATACGTCACTAACGATTGCTACTCTTTTTCTAGCAAGTCTGTTAAATAATGAACTTTTACCAACATTTGGCTGCCCAATTAAAGCAATTTTTACCATATTCTTTCCTTTTATTCTACTATATTATTCTGTTCTATATGCAATGTTTGTGTTGGGTATGCAAAGCTTGAATCATTTGTTTCTACTATTTTCATAATTTGAAGATATGTATCTTCCCTTACTTTCATAAATTCACCCCAATGTGTTGTTTTTGTAAAATAATAACAAAAAACGTTTAGTGAACTATCCCCAAATGAACTAAAATACACATGAATAGTACCTTGATGAATATCTTTGTGATTTGCAAGCATATCTTTAATATCTTCTATGATTTTTTCAACAACTACACCTTTTGTATCATAAGTTAAACCAAGGTTCATTTTAACTCTTCGTTTACCCATTTTTGACCAGTTTAATATCGGACTGTTTGCCAAAGATGCATTAGGAACTGTTACTAGTGCTTGAGCAAATGTTCTAACTTTTGTTGATCTTATGCCAATAGTTTCAATTGTCCCCTCAACATCAGGTGTTTTTATCCAATCTCCTGCTCTAAAAGGCTTATCTGTAAATATTACTAATGAACCAAAAAGGTTAGCAGCTGTATCTTTTGCAGCTAAAGCAAATGCCATACCAACAAGCCCAAGTGATGCTAGAAATCCACTTACATTAAATCCCCACTCTTGTAAAACAGCGATTGCTCCAATGATTATAATAAAAAATCTAATTGATTTTACTATAAAGTTTGCAACTTCAATACTTATTTTATCACCGAATCTATTTGTGATTTTATGTATATGAGATGATAAGTGATTTAAAATTTTTATAAATGCCCAAAAAAGGATAATTATAAATGCAGAGCGTATAGCTTGATCTAAAAAAAGATTTATATCTTCACTTAAGAACAATACACTTTTAGCAATATTTATACCTAAAATAACAAATAAAAAGTCAACAGGTCTCTTAATTGATTCTAAAATCTCATCATCATAACTGTTTGATGTCTTTTCAACTATCTTATAAGCAACTTTTCTAAATAAAACTCTAAATACTTGGAAAAAAGTAAATATTAAAATAGCGTAAATATAACTATCTATATTTTTATCAAATATCTCAATCATTTCAAAATTCTCCCATATATAATAATGCGATTTTAACTAAAATTATATTAAAATCGCGATTATGATAAATAGTACAGATAATAACAATACA
>JAYEPG010000175.1:0-1631 GCA_034723795.1 Campylobacterota bacterium | reverse complement strand
ACAACAAAAAAAGAATTAGAAAAACTTAGCTGGAATCAACTTGATATTATATTAGTAAGTGGTGATACATATATTGATAGTCCATATAGTGGTATGGCAATAGTTGGTCAACTTCTACTTCAACAAGGTTTTAAAGTTGGTATCATTGCTCAACCTGATTATGAATCTGATATAGATATTAAAAGATTGGGTGAGCCTAAACTTTTTTGGGGAGTTAGTTCTGGACTTGTTGATAGTATGGTTGCAAACTATACAGCACTTAAAAAATTTAGAAACAGTGATGATTTTACACCAGGAATGGTAAACAATCGTCGTCCAGATCGTGCAACTTTAGTTTATAGTAACCTAATAAGAAGATATTTTAAAAATACAGTTCCTATCGTTTTAGGAGGAATTGAAGCTAGTTTAAGAAGAACCGCACACTATGACTTTTGGTCAAATAAAGTTAGAGGAAGTATATTATTTGATGCTAAAGCTGATATTTTAGTTTATGGTATGGCTGAAAAATCTATTGTTGAAGTTGCTTCAGCTTTAAAAAATAATAATTCTATAGAAGATATACGTGGTATTTGTTATATATCTAAAACTCCTAAGCATGAGTATATTCAACTACCAACACTTAAAGAGTGTCAAAATAAACAAGATACAAATAAGTTTATTGATTCTTTCCATCACTTCTATGATAACAATGACCCTATTACTGCCTCTGGACTTTCTCAAGAACATAACGGTAGGTATCTAATACAAAATCCTCCACAATTTTATATGGAAGAGTCTGAGATAGATAATGTTTATAATCTTCCATATCAAAGAGAGGTACACCCTTTTTATGAAGCCCAAGGGAAAGTAAAAGCTATGGAGACTATTAGATTCTCTGTTACTACACACCATGGTTGTTATGGGGAGTGTAACTTTTGTGCTATATCTGTACACCAAGGTAGAACCATACGAAGTAGAAGTGAAGAATCAATTCTAAAAGAGGTAAAAACATTTACAAAAAATCCAAAGTTTAAAGGTACTATATCAGATGTTGGTGGGGCAACTGCAAATATGTATGGATATGAGTGTGATAAAAAACTTAAAAAAGGTACTTGTGATGATATAAGATGTACAGGTCACCGTATGTTTAATCCTTTAAAATTTACAAAACCAAAAGATAAAGATTATAAAATTTGTCCAGTTTTAAGACCAAATCATAAAAGAAATATCACCCTACTTCAAAATATAAGAAAAATGGATGGTGTAAAAAAAGTATTTGTAAACTCAGGTATAAGGTATGATTTAATAAACGAAGATAAATATTATGGAAAAGAGTATCTAAAAGAGATAGTTGACCATCATGTAAGTGGTCAAATGAAAATAGCACCAGAACATAGTGAATCAAAAGTATTAAAATATATGGGTAAACCAGATAAAAAAGTTTTAACAGACTTTAAACAAAACTTTACAGATTTAAATAAAAAGAATGGAAAAAAACAGTTCCTTACATATTATATGATTGCAGCACATCCAGGAAGTACACAAAAAGATATGGAAGATTTAAAACAGTTTGCAAATGCAGATTTAAAACTTAATCCAGAACAAGTACAAGTGTTCACACCAACACCATCTACATATTCAACTTTGATGTA
>JAYEPG010000174.1:0-1633 GCA_034723795.1 Campylobacterota bacterium | reverse complement strand
CTTTTTAATTTTGCACCACTCATAAGTGTTCCCACTACATTTTCGTTTACCATTGTAAATCCTTGTTTTTAATTTTACTATTTAAAAAATAGCTGTATTCAATTTTCTTTGAAGACTGAGCATAACGTTGGACTTGAGAAACAAGTGGATTTAACGACTTGAAACTTTAGTCTTTATATTCTATTTAATCGACACTTAAAAGCATGGGAAACCGCACTTTTCACTTGTTTCTCTCCAAGGTTTTGTTAGTCTTTTTGTTTAATATGTAAATCTGATTTGCCTATCCATCCCATTTTAGATTGACAAGTCCCATTTAAAACTCTTATTTTTACAAAATCACCATTTTTATTCTTATGCTCACTGATTTTTTCAGCACTAGTTCCTGATTCAACTTCACATATTTTTTTTCTTTTTGTGATATTTTTTAGAGTCATAGGTTGTCCAAATATATGAACACTACTATTATGTTTACTTTCTAAATAATAATGTATTATATTAACATCTTGTTTTTTGTCAATAATACTTTTTTGTTCTAATAACATGAACGCTAATTCTTGTTTACATCTTCTTGAATCAATCATTTGTGCAGGTAGTGAATCATATGGTAATCCAGTGTAGCTTTCATCTTTTATCTTAAATGTTCCATTTGCTTCAAATTTAATACCTAATATTTTAGATAAAGGCTTTATATTACCTGCAATACCAGCTTCTATTTCAGTAAGTTTTATTGAACCATTTGGATCAATATTATCACATATATCTTGTGCAAACTTTTTAATATTATCAAAAGAATTTGCATACAAGAATGAATTAGCACATAATAATAGAGTGATAAGTATATTTTTAAAGTTCATGTTATTCCTTGTTTTAGCTATGTCTTTATTTCCAGTAAACTGTAAATTCTATATATGAATATAAACTTTTTAGTTTTACTTCATATCCTTTGTTTTTTATCTTATCAATGATCATTTCTCTAATCATTTCACTTTCAGAACTTTTAAATTTATCCATTCTTTTTAATAATGATTGATTTTTTGTTCCATAACCAACCATAATTTTTGTTTGATAATTATTTCCTCTTTTAGCAGTTGCTTGTATTTTATCATTTACAACATTTAAAAATGAGTCAATTATACTTTTAGCTTCTTTATTTTTCAATAACTTAGTTTTTAAAACTTGTGTTTGTTTATCTGTTAAAGCTTTAGTTGCTTTAGCACTTACTAAGTCAGCACTTAGATTTTGTGATAATAATCCAAGTATTATCATTCCTAATATTTTTTTCTTCATCTTATCTCCATTTTTTAATTTGTAATAATTATCTAAAATCGGATACCTTAGACTAACTATTAGTTAATCGACATTTTATCATAAGTAATCTTCAATCATAAAATAAAAATAACTTGATAAAATGTCAGTTTCTACGCCTTGTTATATGAAGCCCTAAGAGGTGTATGGTCTTTTCTCTTGAATTTTAGAAGTATATGAATATTTAAAATGATTTTATGTATATATTTGTTAATTTTTATCTTTAAATAGCTTATAATCAATTGTAAAATATCTAAAAAGAATGGAAATATGTAAACTTTAAACATTAGTTTATTGTATAGCCGTTTTGCTATAATAAAAATTCCAA
>JAYEPG010000173.1:0-1633 GCA_034723795.1 Campylobacterota bacterium | reverse complement strand
GCTTGCATATCTAAATATCTTGTAATTCTATTATCTTTTACATAGTTAAAACCAATAAAAACAATACCTATAAGAAAACAAAAAACAATAAAAACTTTACCTTTAATACTCATATCGACTCACTTATATAATTTTCTTATTTATTATACCATATGCAATAATAATTTTACAAATTGAATAATAGAATATTAATACTTTATTAATATTTTGTTGTTATAATTATTATTATAAAAATTATATGATTTAATATTTTAAAAGGTAAATAAATGAAAGTTCTAAAAAGTTTAAATTATAAAAGAGTTACTAAGATTCTATTTGCATCATTGATAACTGCACCAATGATTCTAACAGCAGATATGGATAGATGTGTTTCTTGTCACGGTGTTGATTTTGAGAAAAAAGCTTTAGGTGTAAGTAAGATAGTAAAAGATATGTCAGAATTAGAGATAAAAGAAGCACTTGATGGATATAAAAGGGGTGAGGGTGGTTCTATGAAAGCTCTTATGATTAAAGAGGTAAATTTAGGTGTTGATACAGATGTGATGTCGGCAGATGTATATAGTGAGTCTAGAACACCAGGATTTGAAGAACCAAGTGATGAGTTTATTTTTCAAAAAAGATTGAGTGTACGAACATTGCACAAACTAAGAAACAATATTAAAAAAGCAGATGCTAAAAGGGATATGCCAAAAATAATATCACAAATAAAATCTGCTGCATTTACAATGTATACTTATGATGATTTATTAAAGCAAAAAGTTGATTTTAAAAAAATAAAACACAATAAAATAAAACTAAAAATGAAAGATATATTAGAAAAAGTTTCAAAAGTAAAAACTTGTGTTGATCATTCATTTAGTGACAAAGGGATAGTAAAATGTAGAGTAGAGTTTTTAAATCTTGCAGGTTCACTTACACGAGATCAAGAAAAAAAGATAAAAAATAAACAAAGAAAAAGTAAGCCTCCAATCTATACAGGTCCATACTCTGTAGATATGAGTAAATATCTAAAATAGAACCTATAAAAATAAAATAGTTTTGATAGCTATTTTATTTTTTATATAAAACTTTAAATTTATTATCCATAAATATCTTAAGTTCATGGAAATTTTGCTCATTTTCTATGTTGTTTATTCTATCTTTATTTGTGTATTTTAAGTAGGTTTGATAAACTCTTTTACTTTGTTCTACTTTATCTCTTTTAAAAAGTTCCATAGAAACTGCACCATTTATAAATCCTTTTAACACAAGAGAATAAGAATCTTTTGTTTTTCTTATTGGAAACCATAACTCCTCTAAAACTTCATGTGCGTCATAATATGATTTTTCATTTATTAGTTGATTAAATTTATTTATCTCTTTCATTCCCGAAGTATTACTAAATTTTCTTAAATTATCTTGTGTTTAAATAGTTAGAATATATAAAAAATATCGTATAATTAAAAAAATATATAATAGTGTGTTGAAGTGATAGAAATATTAATGATTGAGGATGATTTAGAGATTGCTGAATTATTAGAATTGTACTTAATAAAATATGATATAACTATAACAAATTTTGATGCACCTTATTTGGGTATAAGTGGACTAAAAGTCAAAAAGTATGATATGGTTATATTAGACCTCTCTTTAC
>JAYEPG010000172.1:0-8378 GCA_034723795.1 Campylobacterota bacterium | reverse complement strand
TACAGTTGCTTTAGATAAAGTTTCATTTCCATTTATCTCATAGCCATCTTCATTTTCTGTATAAGAGATTCCACAAAGTTTTAGGTTATTTACAACTACACTAATTCTATCACTCTCTTTTACCCTTAACTCTTTTGCATTTTTAACAACACTTTTTCCATTTGCAATTGACATAGCAATAGAAAGTGCTGGAAGCTCATCAATCAACCAAGCGATATTTTTTTCAACTGTTACACCATTTAAAGTAGAGTGTTCAACTACTATATCACCAATTGGTTCATAAACATCATTTGTTTTTATGTAAGTTATTTTTGCACCCATTTGTTCTAAAATTTTATATGCTTCAATTCTAGTAGGATTTAATGTAACATTTTTTAAAGTTACTTTTGAGTTTGGAACAATCGCAGCAGCAACTGCAAAGAAAAATGCAGATGATGGATCAGTAGGAACTGTAATATCCAAAGGTTTTAGTTTTTCTTTAAGTGGTTCAATCTCAATCCAACCATCTTTGTTAGTTTTAATTGAAGCACCCATACCATTTAACATTCTTTCAGTATGATCTCTACTTAAAAGATCCTCTTTATAAAAACTTTTTTCATCACTTTGAATGCCTGCTAAAATTAAAGCTGATTTAATTTGTGCTGAATCTATTGGACTATGGTATTTAAATGAATCTAACTTTCCACCTCTAATATGAAGTGGTGCTTTGTTTCCATTTTCACGACCATCAATTGATGCACCAATACTTCTTAAAGGAACAGCAACCCTTTTCATAGGACGACTTCTTAAGTATTTATCACCAGTTAAAACAAAACTACCCTCAATACCAGATAATAGTCCAGCATAAAGTCTCATACCAGTTCCAGCATTTCCACAATCAAGTATATCATCTGGTTCACTTAACTTTAAAGGAGGAGTTATAGTTATAACTCCACTTTCTGTATTATCTTCAACTTTTGCTCCAAGCTTTTGAGCTATTTTTAAAGAATCCATTGTATCTTCTGCTCGAAGATAGTTTCTTATTGTTGATGGTTTATCTGAAAACAGACTAAACATTGCACATCTATGCGATATAGATTTATCGCTAGCTATATTATCAATTACAATATTGAATGGTTTTGTTAGTGGTGATATACTTAAAGTTTCCATTATCTTATCCCTATTTTTAACTCTTCTTGTAGTGTCTCTAAAATTTTATCCATTATAGATGTTATATCTGATTCTTCCATTGTTTTAGCCGTCGATTGTAAAACAAACTTTATTGTTAAACTCTCATCATTGCCAAGTTTTTCATCACTATAAATATCTACAAGATTATATTGTTTTATCTCTTTGATATTTATATTATTTAAAACTTTTTTAACATCTCTATATTCTAAAGACTTTGGTGCAATTATACTAAGATCTCTTTTTGAAGATTGGAACTTAGAGATTGAGTTTGCTAATATTATATCATCACTTAACATATCAAAATCAATCTCGGCTATAAAAGTTTCACTTGCTATATCAAAATCACTTGAAACTGTTGGATGAAGTTTATACAAACAACCTACAACCTTTCCATCTAAAACAATATTTGCATTTTGGTATGGGTGGATAAAATCATTTTCTATTTTATCCATTGGTATTAATTCAAAATCTCCAATAACATTAGATACCTTTTCACTAAATCCAAAAAGATCCATTTGTGATGGTTTTCCACTATTTTGTATATTTTGAAGCTCTTTATCTCCACTAAAAATAAAACTTAAAGATTTTGACTCTTCTCTATTTTTATCAAAAATTGTACCTATTTCAAAAAATCCAATAGATTTAAATCCCTGCTTAACATTGTGAGATACCGCTTGAACTAAATTTAATGCAATTGTTGTTCTAAATGTATTTAACTCATTTACTATTGGATTTAAAATATCTTTTGCTTTAGCAACTGTATCAAATTTGTATTTTTCTAAAAGCTCTTTATTTGAAAAAACATAAGTTATAGTTTCATAAAAGCTATTTGATATTGCTTTTTCTCTAATAGAGTTTTTTAATATTAAACTATTTGATGTACTGTTTATACTTTTTGTTTCTCTAATCTCTAAAGGTTTAGCTGTGATATTATCAATACCAACTATTCTTACAATCTCTTCAGTTATATCTGCAATATTTTTTATATCATGTCTAAATGGTGGTATAACTACAGAAATAATATCATTTCCATTTGGTCTAACTGAAAAACCTAATGATGTTAATATTTTAGTAATATCATTTTCAGAGATTTCTTGACCAATGATTTTATTAATTTTATTAATATTTACTGTTAAAGTACTTGGATTTACTTCATTGTTAAAATCTTGGCTTCCGTTATATATTGTTCCACCATTAATAGATAAAAGTGATATAATATTATCTATACCAAACGCTAAGTTAGGCTCACTTCCTCTTGATGCTTTATAATAAACTTCGCCAGTTTTTTGTTTTTTATCAAAAACTTTTTGAGCTAATATTTCAGGGTTTGTATAACTTGCTTCAATTATTACCTCATCGCAGTTATTTGTGATTTGTCCTGATTCTATACCTATTGTACTTAAAAGTATTTTTCCACTAACAGTATCAAAACCATTTGTATTTTTCTCTATACATAATGAAACTTTACTAGTAGATTCACCAGTTGCAATAGATTTTGCATAAACATTTAATAATACACCTGTACTATGTGTTGCATAAGCAACTGCTGTTTCTATATCACTGTTTTTTAATTTGTCAATTGTAGATGCTCTTAAGTGGTGAACTAAATTTAATTTAAATTCACTAATATCAACTGCTTTATATATAATATTTGATTCACAAGTTGAATCATAATTTACTTCAAATACTTGGTTTATACCTTTATTGTTTGTATTTACAATAGGTTCTACATGCTTTAATGGAATATTAAAATATGTACTAAGTTCACGTGCAACTCCATTTATACTTAAACAGTCACCTCTATTTGCAGTAAGTTCAATCTCTATAATCTCATCATTTATTAAAGCATATTCATTTAACTCTTTACCAACAACCAATTCACCAATTGAGTTATCAAGTACTAAAATACCATCATTTAATTTAGGTAATCCAATTTCAGTAGAACTACAAATCATACCAAGAGATTCAACACCTCTTAGTTTTGCTTTTTTAATTTTGAAATCATCATCTAAAACAGCACCAACAGTTGCAACTGGAACTAATTGTCCCTCATCAACATTTTTAGCACCACATACAATCTGTACAGTTTGGGACCCAATATCAACCTGACAAACATTTAGCTTATCTGCATCTGGATGTTTTTCTTTAGATGTAACTTTACCAATAACAACACCATTAGGTATTAAAACTCTTTGTGCTGAATCAACTTCTAAACCAATTGAGTTTAAAGCTTTACATATAGCATTTGTGCTTAGTTTTGAAATATCAATATATTCTTGTATCCATTGTCTTGTAATAATCATCTAAATTGTCCTAATAGTCTAATGTCACTCTCAAATAGAGATCTTAAATCTCCAATTTCATGTATAAGCATAGCAAATCGTTCAATTCCTAAACCAAATGCATATCCACTAACATTTTTGTACCCAACTGCTTTAAATACATTTTCATCTACTATTCCACAACCTAATACTTCAAGCCAACCTGTATGTGAACAAACTCTACATCCACTACCTTTACAAAACTTACATGAAATATCAACTTCAGCCGAAGGTTCTGTAAATGGGAAGAATGATGGTCTAAATCTAACTTCAACATCACCAAACATATGATGTAAAAACTCTTCCATTACAAATTTTAAATTTGCGAAAGACACTACACCCTCTTCTTCAACAACTAGACCTTCAATTTGATGAAACATTGGAGTATGTGTTATATCAAAATCTTTTCTAAATACTGTACCTGGTGCTATCATTCTAATAGGTGGTTTTGTACTCATCATAGTTCTAATTTGAACTGGACTTGTGTGTGTTCTTAAAACAGCACCATCGTTACAATAAAATGTATCTTGCATATCACGTGCAGGATGATATTTTGGTAAGTTTAAAGCTTCAAAATTATGGAAGTCATCCTCTACTAAAGGACCCTCATCAATACTAAAGTTTAAGTTTTGAAAATATGTAGTAATTCTTTCCATTGTATCACAAACAGGGTGTTTAGCTGATGTAGTACAGTTTGAACTAAATTTAGTTACATCTATTTTTTCAGACTCTAACTTTTTCTCTAACTCTTTTGCCATTAAAATAGTTTTTTGAGTATCTAAAGCTGTGTTTACTTCAGTTTTTTGCTTATTTAAGTTTTGTGCAAAAGCTTTTTTCTGCGTGTTTGGAACATCTTTCATCTTAGCAAACTCTAGTGTTAAAACACCTTTTTTACCTAAAACTTCTATACGGTATGTTTCTAATTGTTCTAAAGATTCACTTGCGTTTATCTTATCTATCCATTCTTTCAAATGTATCTCCTAAATTGACTTTTAAATTTTTAAGTCTTTAATAATTGGCGATTATACTTAAAATTTGATTATAATATGGTTAGGTATTTTTTCAACCATAGAAATAACAATTGTTAAAATTTTAAAATTTAGCTATACTACAAAAAAATTTAACTAGTTAATATATAAGAGGAAGTACCCTATGTGCATATTTTGCAAAATAATAGATGGTGATATACCAAATAAAACAGTTCTAGAAAACGAAAACTTTTTAGCTTTTGAGGATATAAATCCATCTGCTAAAATTCATGTTCTTATCATACCTAAAGTTCATATTAAATCATTTAATGAGATGACACCAAACATAATGGCAGAGATGACTACATTTATTCAAGAGGTTGCTTTATCTCTTGGTGTTAAAAGTGATGGATATAGACTTATTACAAATATAGGGAAACTTGGTGGTCAAGAGGTTGAACATATCCATTTTCACTTATTAGCTGGCGAACAAATGGGAGCTTTAAGATAATGCAGGTTTTTGGTATATTTAAAGAGGTACATGAACTAGAGTATTTAACAAAGTCTTATCTTTATATCCATAGTGAAGGTGAAGAGATTACAGTTGATGAAATGAAGCTGTTATTAAAGAAAAAAAATAAAAATGTAGCAGGTACAATCTTTCTTCACAATCCAAATACAGCCCCAATAGGGTACACTTTAAATGAAAAGTTAAGTTTACAAGATTTTAAATTTAACGGAGAGTTTACTGAACTACAAGTAGAAAATGCAGTTAGAATAGTTGGAAGAAACCTAAAAAGGTACAAAGGTAAACTAATAGAGATAAAGTATCTTTTTAACTACAACAAAGAGGATATTCATCCAACTTCTACAATGGAAGTACTTGATATGGATTTAGAAAAACTTCATACAAACCTTTTAACAGTTTTTGCTAAAGATGATAACTTTCAAGACTATAAAAATATCAGCTACAACGGAAAGTTTATATTTTTTGCATGGGGTCACAAAATAGATAGACACCATACAAATATAGCTGTTTATGCTTCAAACATAGCCCAATGGGCAAAAAAACAAAATAAAGAGATAGGTTTTGTATATGATAAGGTTAGAGACGAAGATGATAGTTTCGAATATACAAGATTTTATGCACCTTATAACTTTGGAAAACTAAAACATGTAGTTCCTGAAGCTATTGCTCAAGTTTTTACACAAGAGACTATAAAACCTTATAGAATGCAATAGATAATTATCTATTGCATATACTCATTAAGTGTTGGTAACTCATTTATATCTATAGGTTCAACTTTCATTACTTCTGCTAAAGAACTACTAGCAGATGTTAAAAGATATTCAAAGTTATTATTAAAAGTAGCCTCTTTTATAACATATATCTCATCACCTGATACTTCAAATATAAACCCACCTTGTAAAGGCATATGACTAACTACCACACTATAGTGACCTTTTATGATAGATTCATCTGTATTATACATCAAACCTATATTATAACTATTTTGTCCAAACCCTTTTATTGCAACTACCAATACATCTTTTTTACCAGACTTAGCTGAGTTAAATAGATTTATAAAGTCTGTTAAGTTTTTATAAAATGGAATTTTGTGTATTAGTTTATTTAACCAATCACCAATAAAAGTGTTTAAAATATACCCAACTGCATATGATAATAAAATGAATAATATTAAACCAATAAGAAGAATAACTGGTGCATACTCAATGGAACTCAGACCAATTAAATCTACTATAAACTTATTTACAACAACTATCTTCTCAAATAAAATTGAAGATACTACTGCAATAGCTATTATAGGAATCAACCAAAATAGCCCTTGAATAGCTGTAGTTATAAACTTATTGTTTTTCATGTAAATATTAAAAAGTATGTCATACTAGTACAAAGTCCAGCAAAAAATCCAGCAAGCATATCATCACCCATTACACCCCAACCACCTTTTACATCTCTATCAATTTTACCAATAATAGATGGCTTTAAAATATCAAAAGCTCTAAAATAGATAAATGCAATAATAGCTAAAATCCAGTTATCTGACGTACAATTAGCAATACCCATTGCTACCCACATACCAGCTAGTTCATCTATTACTATCTCTTTTCCATCATGCTCACCTACTTCTTCTTCATAAATATTTATTTGTTTTACTGCAACAACACAAATAAGAAGTGATAATAAAAATAGTGTTGATATATTTACAACTTGCAAAAGTGCCATACCTAAAAGCAATGCAACAACACTACCTACAGTACCAGGAGCTTTTGGGCTTAGTCCACTATATCCAAGAGTTAAAAAAAACTTTCTAGCTTTATTCATTTTTTTTACCTTTGTTCTTTTCTATTCCAAACTTTTTTCTTTTTTCCCAAAGTGATTTTCTACTAATCCCTAATCTTCTACTTAATTCTGTATCTGGGTATTTATTTTGAAAGTTTACAACCATCATTTTTACATAATCATTTATAGTTAAAATAGAATCTACTGTTGATATTTTACTAGTTGTTCTTATATTTATCTTTGGATATTGAGTTTCTCCTATATCTTCTAAAGAACATACAATAACATCATACTGGCTAATTGTATTAAGGATTATCTCTCTTGAGTTCTTTTTTATAAAATGGAAATCATAAATATATAATAACTCATTTGCAAAGTTTGATGGTTCAACTTTTGTATGGTTTTCTAAAGATATAAATTTTATAGTTTTATTTAATCTTTTTGCTACATCAAAAACTATCTTATCTGCAACTCTTTGGTCATTTGCCTCAATAATAAATGGAAGTTTAGTAGGAATATCCATATCATATTCAATATTATTAAATGCAAAATCTACATAATTAGATAAGTTGTCATTTTGATTTTGTAACTCTTTAAACTCTTTATAGTGATTTACTTTTCTTACTAGTTCGTCCATTATAAATGGTTTTACAATATAGTCATTTGCTCCATCTTTTAATGGCTTTGTAACTGTTGCATCACTTACATAAGATACAAGTAAAATAACAGTACTTGTGTTAAACTTTCGAATAATCTTTTCTACATCAGAACTACTAATATTTGTAGATAAAAGGATACTGTCATAATCAGTATCAAAATTTACCTCTTTGATATTTGATAGTAGTGTACAGTTATTCCCCTCCTCTTGAAGTCTAAGTGCAACTTTTTGTGCTAAATGCATCTCCTCTTCTAATATAAGTATATTCATCTAGTTTAATCCTTTATATTGATTTGATTGTGTCCAATCATAATATTTTAGTGTTGCGATACTATGTACACAAACACCCTCTTCTCTTCCTATGTATCCCATTTTTTCCCCTGTTGTTGCTTTTATATTTATCTTATATTTTGGTAAATTTAAAAGTTGTGATAATCTATTTTTTATACTGTTTTTATGTGGATTTATTTTTGGTATTTGGGCCAATATTGTTACATCAATATTTATTATCTCATATCCAACATTTTTTATAAATCTAACTATATGTTCTAAAAGTTCTTTAGAATCAGCACCTTTGTATTTAGCATCTGTATCTGGAAAAAATTCTCCAATATCACCAGCACCAATACCACCTAATAGTGCATCAATAATACTATGTATTAAAACATCTCCATCACTATGTGCTTTAAATCCAAAATCTTCATCTAATTCTATACCGCCTAGAACCATCTTTTTATTTTTTTCAAACTGATGAATATCAATACCCATCCCTGTAAAAAAATCTCTCACAGGAGCTTTAAGACACTTTATATCATCTAACTCAGTACCGTTTGTTAATTTTTTTGATTGTGTTGAGCCATCTATGTATAAAACAGTTCCGCCTGAAGATTTTATAGCACTGCTATCATCAGTAAACTCTATATTAGTCTCTAATGCTTCTTTTAAAGCTTTTGTAT
>JAYEPG010000171.1:0-1645 GCA_034723795.1 Campylobacterota bacterium | reverse complement strand
GGTGATTACCTAGAAAAAGTTAAATAGGAAGCTTTTCGCCGATTATCGGCGATAAAGCAACCCTTTTATCAGTCATATATTGACATATACTCCTTCTTCAAGTGTTACTTTCTCTTGATACTCAACAGAAATATCCCTATTTAATAAAAATTAAATCTTTACTATTTTACAAATATTTTCAATATTATTTATTATCTATTTTTGGTAGTGTGATTATAAATTCTGCACCTGAATATTTAATATTTTCATATTCATAGTTAACATTCTTAACCTCTATAGTTCCATCCATACCATCTTTGATAAGATTATATGTCGTATGCAATCCTAATCCAGTACCTTGGCTTTTATGTTTAGTTGTAAAGTACGGATCAAATATTTTTAGAATAATATCCTTTGGTATTCCACCACCATTATCTTTAATAGTGATTATTATTGAGTCTTTATTTTCAATGGTATTTATAAAAATAAGTTTATTATCTTCTGCATCAATTAAAACATCTTTTGAGTTATTAAAAATGTTAATATAGCATTGAATTAATTCATTTGGATAGCCATCAAGAAATATTTTATTGTTAATTGTAGCTATTAAATTGATATGATTAGTTTTAATTGAACCCTCAACAAGTTTAATAAAACTATCAATATTTTCTTTTAGATTAAATCTTTGTTTTTTCCTATTACCTTTAATAAAATTTTTAAAGTCATCAATAGTTTTTGATAAGTATTGTGCATTATTATTTATAGCATTACAAGTTTCATAAAATTGTTCATCAGTAAGTATATTATGTTCTTTTTGAATTTGTAATCCTGTAGCACCTGTAGATATAACTGATAAAGGTTGTCTCCATTGATGTGCAATATTACCAATCATTTCACCCATTGCAACCATTCTTGACTGCTCAATTAATGCTGTTTCTTGTTGTTTTAACTTAGATATATCTATTACACTTGAAAGTCTAACATTTTTATTTTCTAAATTTTGTCCTCTAAGTAAACCATAAAATTTAGTACCATCTTTTTTTATCAATTTTGCTTCATAAGGAAGTGCTTCAACCTCTTTAAACTGTTCTTTTACATACTCTTTTGATTCATTAGATATAAATTCTAAAGGTGATTTTCCAATAAGCTCTTTTTTTGTTGAGTAACCAAAAATATCTAGCGTACTTTGATTTGCATCAATACAGATACCATCTTTAAATATAAGAATACCTTCCATAGTAGCATTTATAACTTCATTAAACTCATTAATAGATTTTTTAAGAATATACTGTTTGTATATAAAGAATATTATTATTATAAAAACTACAATGAAGATATTTATCATAAGATCTTTATCAAAGTTTTTTTCGTATTTTATTGCAATCCAATTATTTAATATCTTTTGACGTTTTGATGCATCTATACTTTTAACAACTTTATTTAAAATATCAAATAAAACTTTATCATCACTCCTTACTGCAATTCCAAGTTCCCATTTTTCATCAAATTTACCTGCTATTTTAAGTTCACCTATATATTTTGTTTGAAACATATATCCAACACTTGCAAGAGAACCAATATAGCCAAACAGTTTACCTTTTTCTACTTGTTCTAAACCATCATTTATATTATCAACTTCAACTATATTTAGATTTGGATATTTATT
>JAYEPG010000170.1:0-1647 GCA_034723795.1 Campylobacterota bacterium | reverse complement strand
ATTCAAAAAGTTCATCAAATTTATTTCTATTATAAACTTGAGTAAGTCCATCTATATATGCTTTCTCTTCTACTTTTACTAGCTCCTCTTGCAGTTTTGAAATATCAGAAAGTGTAATCAGATAATCCCCATTATTTTTAAGCTTTTGAATTGCAATAGAATATGCTTTTGGAACAAATTGTTCGTTAAGAATTAAAACTTTTCTATCTGTAATTTTTGTTCTTTTAATCAAATCTATAAAAGTTTCATTTTCTTTTGGTAAATTATGATGCAAATAGCCATCTGATTCCATAAATAAATCCACCATATTGCTATTTGTTTTTTTATTAAATTCACTACTGTGGCTAATATTAACAATAGATTTAAACTTATCATTTGAAAGTTTAATATCTTTTAAATCTGTTATTATCATTATATTTTCTGTTGTATTTAACATCTCGTTCAATAGTTGATGTTGTTTTTTAAACTTATCTTTTTCTGATGTTATTTGTCTATTTAATATCAACTGTTTAGCTATTAAAAATATAACTACAATAGATATCATAAAAAAAACTATCCCAACTATCATTTTAGAAAAAAGAGTACTTTCTATAATTTTATTTTCTTCATAACCAACTATCCATGCAACTGTTTTGTTTGATAGGTTTTTAATAGGTAAAAATGTTTCAACCTTTATATGACCTTGATGCTCCACATATAAAGCAAAACCCTTTTCTATTTGCATTTTATTATCTATCTCTTCTTTTTTAGATGCTAATTTTAGTTTATTTTCAATGATACATATCTCTTTTGTATGCATATCTCCTATATTAAACATATAGTTTTCTGATTCTGCACTTTGTTCATACTTCAATACCAAATCATCTCTTTTCCATGTTTTAGAATCAAATATATTTTTATTTACTAAAAAATGACTATGTATATGGCTTATATGATTTATATACCATTGTATTCTATCACTTGAAAAAGATATCTCCATAGCACCTATATATTTATCTTCTTTATTAAATATAGGAAATGTATTTCTAAACCCATGTGATGTTCTACCTTGAGTAAAACCTCTTATTGGTTTATGTGTTTGACTTACTATTTTATAATCTTCTCTAACATTTGTTAAATCATCGCCAAATTTACTAGGCTTATGAACTCTTAAAAAAGATACATTATTAGGAAATACAAATTGTATTTGTAATATTCCTTGTTTTTTAGCAGTTTTGTATTGTTCTATAAGTTGAGTGTTTAGTTCTGTTCTATTTTTATGTTGTATATCTTTATTTTTACTATAAGAATTTTCCAATAATTTTATAGCATCTGTATTTCTTAAAATAGATTTAGAAATAGCATAAGATATATGTTTTTGAGATTCCATTAAAATATTATAATGCGTTTGTAAAATATTTAAATTATCATCTAAAACCATATCTATTTTGTGCTGAGTGTTTATTTTTGTTAAAAAATAGACTGTTGAATTCATTACTACAAAAAGTAATACTAGTGATATTATCTGTTTTGTTTTCATGAGTATATTATAGCAAATTATATCATTATATAAAATTTAGTGAGTTACTCATTTATCAATAGGTAAATCCGACCAAATTTTCAAAACCAACTAAGCAGATTTTAGAAAAACTATTTAAAATATTTTTT
>JAYEPG010000169.1:0-8439 GCA_034723795.1 Campylobacterota bacterium | reverse complement strand
GAATATACATAATGGATTTAATAAAGGATTGAAGATTAAAATAGTTGATTTTTACTTAGTAAATTATGGAAAATAATTTTTTAAATAAGGGTGTTTAGACCCCCAAATTTTTCATTAAATCTCAAATTCACTATTTGCTCTTTTTACATAAATACCTGTTAATACAAATGCAAATATAATAATAGCAATACCTACAGGGATTCCAATAGTTGCCATACCTCCACTAATACTCGTACCTAATGTTGCTGGGCTAAATGCAATCATCAAAATAAATGCATAATAAACCACCAACATTAGTATAGTCAGCTTCCATGCAAATCCACTTCTTTTTGAAACAAGTTCAATATAAGAAGGATTTGACTTAATCTTATCTACCATTGTTTTATCCACAATACTCTCCTTTTTTTAGTATAAAAGGTATTGTAGATTTTGACAATAGCATTAATATAGCATTGTGACTTTTTGTTACAAAATAGTTATTAAAAAAAGTTTAATGTTACGATTGTAAACAATTATCGTGATTTTATTATTAAGTTTAGTTATATATTGTAATTGTGATTTGACTTAATGTGATTTCAGTTTTTAGATATTTTATTCAAAAATTTATTTTTAAATGCTACTATACGATTAATAAATATAAACATATAGGACACCAAAATAAAAACAAACAATAAAATAACACTAAAATACCTCTGGAAACTTCTACTACACGATAAAAAGTCTTTGATATTAGGTCAGATAGTCACTCTTATTGCAGTAATATTAAGTTTACCTATACCACTTATGCTTCCTGCTCTTGTAGATGAAGTGCTTTTAGAAAAGCCTGCTTTTTTTGTGAACAACATTGATACTTTCTTTGGTAGCGGTGATGCTTTTTATTATGTGGCTATAGTTGCTTTTAGTGTGATACTTTTACGATTTGTTTATTTTATATTTAACTCTATACTTATAAAAATATTTACAAAAATATCAAAGTATGTTACTTTTAAAATACGTGAGCGTTTACTTAAACGCTTACAAAAAGTATCTATGAATGAGTATGAAACTTTAGGAAGTGGTGCAATAGGAGCAAACCTGATTACCGATGTAAATACTCTTGATAACTTTATCATAACTACTGCTTCTAAGTTTGTATCTTCTGTTTTGACTTTGATAGCTATTGGTATTTTGATGGTTTTTATCCATCCTCTTTTAGGTATCATGATACTTATTATGCAACCTCTTATAATCTTAATGGCTAAAAAGATTTCAAATAATGTAAAAGTTTTAAAAAAAGAGGAAAACAACTCAATAGAGAAGTTTCAAGATAATATTGGGGAAGTTTTAGACCTATTTGGTCAGATAAAAGCTAGTAATAAAGAATCATATTTTTTTAATCAATCTATTAAAAAAGCCAAAAACATACAAAAAACATCAAATGAATACAACTACAAAAGTGTAGTTTATGAGAAATTTTCATATACAGTTTTTTTAATAGGATTTGAGATAATACGAGCTGCTGGATTACTTATGGTGGTTTACAGTGACCTCAGCATCGGTATGATGTTTGCTATGTTTGGGTATATCTGGTTTATTATGACACCTATTCAAGATATACTTACAATTCAATACTCTTATGCCACAACAAAAGCAGCACTTGATAGAATCAATAAAATTCTAGAGTTAGATATAGAACAAAATGGGCAAGATGGTATAAAAACTATTGATGATAAACTAGAAATAGAACTTAAAAATGTAAGCTTTGGATATACAAAAGATAAAACTATTTTAGAAGATATAAGTTTTAAAATCCAAGATAAAGATAAGATAGCCCTAATAGGTGCAAGTGGTAGTGGAAAAACAACTTTGGCTCAACTTATCTCTGGGTTTTACTCTAAAAGCTGTGGAGATATTTTATACAACGATATATCTATAGATAGTTTACAAAAACAAACAATAAGAGAAAATATCTTTTTAGTTTTACAGATGCCTATTTTATTTAACAACACTTTACGGTTTAATATAACTATGGGTGATGAAAATATAAAAGATGAAGATATTTTTAAAGCTTTAAAAATAGCACAACTTGAAGATATGATACAAAATATGAATGAAGGATTAGATACAGTTGTAGGTAAACAAGGTATTAGACTCTCAGGAGGTCAAAGACAACGTTTATCAATAGCAAGGATGATAATAGCAAACCCAAAAGTGGTAATCTTTGATGAGTCTACCTCAGCTTTGGATGTACATACAGAAGCTATGCTATTTAAAGAGCTAGAACCTATGCTTAAGGATAAAACAGTCATAACAATAGCACATAGGCTTAGCACTGTTAAAAATGCGAATATGATATATGTACTTGATGATAGTTCCCTTGTACAAAAAGGGACTCATGAAGAGCTAGACCAAGAAGAGGGTCACTATAAAGAGTTTATAAAAAATCAATTGATTTAATTTTTCTCTATTATGTACCCTACCCCTTTTATATTTTTAGTAAACTCTTCATGAAGTATCTTTTTTAATCTACTCATCTCTGTTCTTATTGTAGCATCTGATACAGGTTCATTATCCCATATATACTCTCGTAAGATCTCTATAGAGATTATTATACCTTTGTTTAATGCTAGATATTTTATGATTTGAAATTTCTTATTTGTTAATTGTTGAGCCTCTTTATTGTAGTATAGTGTGTTTGTTTCTAAATCTATTGCATAGTTTCGACTTAGAGTTATATATTTATTCTTTTCATTTTTTATATTTAACATCTCTTTTTGAATTCTAATCTCTAACTCTTTTAAATGAAATGGTTTTTTTAAATAATCTATGGCTCCAAGTTCAAATGCAGTTGATATAGTATCTATATCTATATTGGCACTTATAAATATTACAGGGGTAAATGTTTTGTTTTATTGTAGATTTTTTATAATATTCAGCCCGTCTATATTTGGTACATTTATATCCAATATCAATAGATCATACTCATTAGTTTCCAACTCACTTTGGGCATCTTTACCATCACTAAAACAATTTACTTTATATCCTAATGTATCCAGATACTCATATATAGAACTTTGTAACATCAGTTCATCTTCTAGTAAAAGTATTTTCACTATTTTTCCTTTTCAAATTCATAGATAAATTTAGTTACCTCATCAGCTGATTTAACTTCCATCTTTACTTTGTTTTTATCACATATCTCTTTTATAATATTTAAACCTATACCAAATCCACCACGAGAGTTATTTTCTCTATAAAACCTATCAAACAGTTTTGTTGTATCTTTTATAGTATCACCTCTATTTATAACTTCAAATACTATAGTGTCTTTTTGAGTATATAAGTTTATATCTATAGTTGTATTTTCATAACTATATTTTATGGCATTTGATAAAGTGTTGTCACATACTCTTTGTAGTAGTGTTGGATTGAAACTTATATCTATATTCTCTTCCAACTTTAGATTAAATAAAAGATTGTTCCCTATTGCTATTTGTTTAAAGAACTCTATTCTATCTTTTATAAAAGTTGATAACTCTATATCTTGTGATATATAGTTTATTCTGTCTTTTTTAACCATAAACTCTAGGTCATTATATATATTATGTATTATTTTTGAACCTGCTTCTATCTTACTTAAGTACTTATTTACTGGATACTTAATCTTAAAAAGATCGATATTTGTGATAATTATACTAAGTGGTGTATTTATCTCATGTATTGAGTCTTTTATAAACTTATCTTGCTGCTCAACTAAATCAAGAGCGTATTGTTTAGATACCTCTAACTCTTTAGTTCTTAACTCTACTTTATCTTCAAGATTCTTATTTAAATCTTTTAACTCATCATTCATATTATTTATATGGTATGCCACTTGTTTAAACTCTTTAAACGATATATCTTTGGTATTTATATGTTCTAACTCTTTTGAAGCTTTTTTTATCAACCCTATATCATCTTGTATTATTGACATTAAGTATTTATATACTAAAGTTCCAATAATAAACAATATAAGTATCAATAACAAAGTTTGAAATAGATATTGTGATATCTTTTTATAATAATCATCTTTTTTCTTTTGTAGTACTGTATCTATATCATCAAGATAGACACCACTTCCTATCATCCAATTCCATGGCTTATATGATATAGCGTATGATACTTTAGGGGATAGTTTATTTGTTGTTGGTTTATTCCATACATAGTTTACATATCCACCATCTATATTTTTTGATATATCTATTAGTTCTTTTATTACTAGCTTTCCATTTGGATCTTGAAAGTTTATAAGATTTTTTCCTGCATTCTCTTTTAATATAGGGTCAGCTATATTTATACCATCAAATGTATATATGAAAACATATCCAGTACCGTCTCTTTGGTCTCTTATATTCTCTATTACATCTACTATCTCATTTTGCAGTTGTTTAAGTGATTTATCTCCTATTTGACTATGTTTGTATTTTATAAAACTCAAAACTCTTTGTATCTCTTTTTTTATAAATTTTTTTGTAGTTTTATATATTCAACCTCTAGGGAATTTATATCATTTTTATATTGTGTGTAACTGTTAAGAGTAGCTATAACTATAAATAATCCTAAAAGTAAACTAGCAACTGTAATACTTATAATATTTAGTTTACTTATACTTTTATTATAAAATAATTTTTTTTGAAATAGATTTTTTAGGTATAACATATTAAACCAACTTTTCTTTATATTCTAAATTATACATAAGTAATAAAAATACTTTATTAAACTTGATAATATATTTAAAAAAAGGAGAAGTATTAGAACTACTTAAATGTATATATTATTATATAATGTCTATATAGCATTAATATAGCATATAAATAATTCTACTTTTCTATCTTTTTAGCATATAGCAAAAACAAAATACCTATAAACACAATAAAAGCTGTTACATATAGTGTACTATTGTAGTTTCCAAAGTGTTCAATCAAAGCTACACTATATAATGGTGCAAATACTTGCCCTATTCCATAAGCAGCAGTCATAGAACCCATAAGAACAACTGGATTTTTACCTGCAAGTTGTCCACCTAGATTCATAAAAAGTGCCACTAGTCCTATAAATGTACTTCCATACAATGCACCACTTAATAGATTTAAGGTTATATCGTTTGTAAATACAGGTATAAGTATACCTAACATTTGTAAACTCATAGCCCATATAATAACATCAACACTTCCATATCTGTGTGCCAATCTCATCCATATAATAGATGATGGAATACCAGCAACTCCAACTATCAGCCAGCTTAAGTTTCCATACCCTTCAAGTCCCTCAAGTGAGTTTATAATATCAGGCAAAAATGTACCTTGTACTACAAATCCAACACCTTCAGTGAAATATGCAAAAATAAGAAGAATAACATAGCTTGAAAATATAGATTTTGAAAGTTTATGTTTAACAGAGGCTTTTTTTACCTCTTTATCAAAAGATAAAATATAAATAGAGTAAAATGTTATAATAAAAGCAAATAATGCCAATACTAACCATGCATCACTCCATGTCCCACTTTGAAGTACATATTGACTTATAAGTTCACTAATAGCTATTGCAAACCCTATACCGCTAAAGTGTATCCCCATAGCTTTTGTTTTATCTTTAAAGTTAAGCTTCACCATAACTATAGCACCACCAACTATAAGTACCATAGCTGAACCAAACCCAGCTATTATTCTAGATATTAACCATAATATTTCATTTGTAGTGGTTGCAAGAATTAATGTAGTTAATACACTTAAAATCATACCAACTCTAAAGTATCTTACTTTTTTATTTATATCTTGAATAAATACAGCAAATACAGCACCACTTAAATATCCAATAAAATTAAAAGATGCTAATATCCCTGCATTTGTAACAGTTAAAAAATCATCAAGCATAGAGGGAAGCAGTGAAGTAAAAGCAAATCTAGCAACACCCACTCCAACTATTATTGATAATATTCCTGCTAGTAGTATAGATGTATTATTATTTTTATCTAAAAGTTTTATATTCATTCGACATCTTATCAATATTTTATTTAGTAAATAATTTATTTTGTAATAATTTTTTTAAAATTTAAAATATCTAATTAATAGATAAATTAATAAAGTTTAAATTTTTTTATGTTAGTATTCGCATCAAATATTAAATCAAGAGGCAAATTATGAAAAATTTGGTTATCGTGGAGTCACCTGCAAAAGCAAGGACTATCTCAAAATTTCTAGGTTCTGACTATAAAGTCATGGCATCTATGGGTCATGTAAGAGACTTACCAAAATCAAAATTAGGTTTTGATCCAGAAAATAACTTTGAACCACAATATATGGTTTCAAGAGACAAATCAAAAGTAATTGCCGATTTAAAAAAACAGATTAAAAAAGATACAGTTATCTACCTCGCAGCCGATGAGGATAGGGAGGGAGAAGCTATAGCCTGGCATCTTATCCCTGCACTAAAAATACAAAAAAATCCTATTAAAAGGATAGTTTTTCACGAAATTACAAAAACTGCAATACTTAAAGCTTTAGAAACACCAAGAGATGTTGACCAACATTTAGTTGATGCTCAACAAGCAAGAAGAATACTTGATAGAGCAGTTGGATATAAACTATCTCCACTAATTTGGAAAAAAGTAAGATATGGACTAAGCGCGGGCCGTGTTCAATCAGTTGCTGTTAGAATCATAGTAGATAAAGAGAAAGAGATTGAAGCTTTTATCCCTGTAGAGTTTTGGAAAGTTAAAGCTGATTTCAATACACCAGAACTAAGAGCTGATTTAGCAAAAATCAATGGTAAAACTCAAAAAGTAAACAATGAAGCCGAAGCAAAAGCTATTGAACTTTCTTGTTCTGCTTCAAACTATATACTAGAAGATATAGAAGAGAAAGAATCAAAAAGAAATCCAGCACCACCTTTTACAACTTCAACTTTACAACAAGAGGCGAGTAGAAAAGCTGGTTTTGGTGTAAAACAAACTATGGTAGTAGCACAGCAGTTATATGAAGGTGGAGTAAATATCCCAGGTCATACTGGTGGTCTAATTACATATATGAGAACAGATAGTGTAAATCTTTCATCATTTGCTACATCTATGGCTAAAGAGGTTATAGAATCAGAATATGGAAAAGAGTATTCTTTATCTAAACCTAGAGGTTACAAAAGCAAAGCAAAAGGTGCACAAGAAGCCCATGAAGCGATTCGTCCAGTAAATCTTGCACTAAAACCAAGTGATGTAAAACCATACTTAGATAGTGGTCAATATAGACTTTATAGTTTAATTTGGAAAAGAACAATAGCTACACAAATGGCACAAGCAGTTGTAGCGAATACAACATACAAAATAAAAGCTGGTGCATCTGGAGAGTATGAATTCCAATCAAAAGGGACTAGAATAGTATTTGCAGGATTTATGAAAGCATATACTGAAGGTTCTGATGACCCTGAAACAGCTTTAGATAATACTGAAAAGTTTTTACCTGTAATTAAAAAAGGTACTGTTTTAAATCTTGAACTTCTTACAACAGAACAAAACTTTACAAAACCACCTGCAAGATATACAGAAGCATCACTTGTAAAAAAAATGGAAGCTGAGGGTATTGGACGACCTTCTACTTATGCTCCTACAATTGCCACTATTCAGCAACGAGAATATATCATCAAAACTGAAGATAAAAAACTAAAACCTACTTTAATTGGTACAGTTGTAAATGACTTCTTAGTTGAGCATTTTGAACATATTATGTCTTTAGGGTTTACGGCTCACGTTGAAGAGGAGTTTGATAAGATTGCTGAGGGCAAAGTTGCTTGGAATGTTGTGATGAAAGAGTTTTATGAGCCATTTATTAAAAACGTTGATGATAAAACTGAAAATGCACCAAGAGCAAAATTCTCTGATATTAGAGAACTTGGTATCCACCCTACTTTAAATAAGCCAGTAACAGCAAGAGTTGGTCAATATGGTCCATATGTTCAGTGTGGAGTAAAAGAGGATGAAGAGAAACCAAAAATAGCATCAATCCCAAGTACAATAAGTGTAAACAACATCACACTTGAAGAATCTCTTGTTCTACTTCAACTTCCAAAAGTCCTAGGACAGGATGAAAACGGAAATGATGTAAAAGTTGCAATTGGTAGATTTGGACCATATATACAAATAAAATCTGAATACTTTAGTTTAAAAGAGGATGATCCGTATACAGTTGAGTTCCCTCGTGCAATGGAGGTTGTTAAAGAATTAAAAGAGATAAAAGCAAAAGCTTTACTTAAAGATTTTCCAGAAGAAGAAACACAGATAATTATTGGAAGATATGGTCCATATATTAAATCTAAAAAGAAAAACTATAAACTACCAAAAGAGTTAGATGAGCAAGATATAAAAGCTTTATCTTGGGATGAAGTTAAAGAGATTATTAAAAATCAACCTACAAAAGGTAGAAGAGGTGCTGC
>JAYEPG010000168.1:0-1668 GCA_034723795.1 Campylobacterota bacterium | reverse complement strand
ACTCAAAGAACGCTTAATAAGCTACAACCCTATTTCTACCCATATTTTTAGCTTCATAGAGAGCCATATCTGCTCTATCTAAGGCTTGAGTGATACTTTCATCGTCTATATGATTAATCTCATTAATGCCTATGCTGATAGTAAATTTTATAGTTTTAGTATTATCTACTTTAATAGATTCATTCTCTACAAGTTTTCTTAATTTTTCAGCTATTGTGAGAGCTGAGGATTTATCTGTAAATGGTAAAAGTATGGCAAACTCTTCCCCTCCAAACCTTGAAACAACATCATTTTTTCTTGTATTTAAAACAAGTAAATTAGCTAATGCTTTTATCACTTCATCTCCAACTAAATGTCCATACGTATCATTTACTATTTTAAATTTATCTATATCAAGCATTAAGACGCTAAATAGCTTGTTTTCTCTTTTTGCCGTATTTAAAAAATGTTCCGATATATCATTAAAATATCTTCTGTTGTAAAGATTTGTCAAGTAGTCTCGACTTGCTTGAGATTTAAGCTCTTCTTGTGCTTCATTTAACTCTTGAATTACAGTGTTGGAAAGGTTTGTTAATGCGTCTAAAACTAAATAATGTTTATTTGCTAACATACTCTCATTATGATTAGAAATATTTTTTTGTGTGAACGTATCTATTTTTATATCTTCTACAACCTCTGAAAGACCTAAAATAGTTAAGCTTATACTTAAAAGAACGTTTTTGTCATCTTGATGATAAATTTCACCACTCGTAAAAAAACCAGCTGTTGGAGCGATGTTGCTTAATGGTTTTAGCTCCATAGAGATATTCTCTTGAAGAAAGGCTTTTCTAGCTGCACAACTATAAACACTAATAGCTTCAGGTTTAAAATATCCATACTCTTGTATATCACTCTTAGCTGAGTTTGTAATCATATTTATGTTACCAAATGAGAATTTCACTTTATCGCCAAGCTCTAAGTTTCCAACCGTCAGTACTGAATTATCCTCTTCAAATTTATGAATAAAAGCGCGACATATCTCAAGACCATTATTTTCAAGCTTTAAAAGAGGAAACTCAGTTGCCGACCAAGGAAGACCATCCGCAACATTATCTCCTAAATATTTTCTATAAATATCACAAACAGGAATATTGTCCAGTTTATAAAGATGATTTTTATCTACTTTTGTAACGGTCATTTCATTGCCAACAGCTTGCCAATTTAGTTGGTAGTTTGTAAATACTTTCAGAGAATTACCATGAAGAGTCGTAGCTAAAACTCCCTCTTTATAGATACCATTTTCATCAAAGATCAGAGTTTCACTCATAGCACCATAATCAGCGGCTAGACCACCTGCGATAGGCATTTTTTCATCCAATGAAGTAATTCCATCAAGAAGATCGCTAATATTTGTAGTAAATCCATCTGCTAGAAGTATGCACGCTTTAGTATTTGCTTTAAAGAGTGTTTTGACTATTGTTTCACCTGTTTTAAAAGCTTCGTCCGCTTTAAAATAGTTATGTTCTACCTCTGTGTTTTCAAACTCAAATATTGAAACAACGATGCCTTTTTCAAGACTTTTTTCATCTAAAATTTCACCTGCCGTCGTTGTTCCTATAAAAGAGAGTTTAGGATTTTTCTCTTTAAAAATAGAGTGTATCTGTTCTACTTCAGTTTGAGAATATAACC
>JAYEPG010000167.1:0-8537 GCA_034723795.1 Campylobacterota bacterium | reverse complement strand
AGTATATTATAGCAAATTATATCATTATATAAAATTTAGTGAGTTACTCATTTATCAATAGGTAAATCCGACCAAATTTTCAAAACCAACTAAGCAGATTTTAGAAAAACTATTTAAAATATTTTTTTATTGTTTTTTTAAAAACTGTGTACCTATTCCATCACTTGTAAAAAGTTCAAGTAATATACTGTGTTCTACTCTACCATCAATTATATGTGCTTTATTTACACCATTGTATATAGCATCAATACAACTATCAACTTTAGGTATCATTCCACCTTCAATAGTTCCATCATTTTTATATCCATCCACATCTACTTTATCCAGTGAATTTAAAAGTTCTTTATCTTTATTTAACACACCTGTTGTATCAGTTAAAAACAACACTTTATTAGCTTTTAAAGAAATAGCAACTTGAGATGCTGCAATATCTGCATTTATATTAAATCCAGGATGATTTGGTTTTGCACTATCTGCAATTGGTGCAATTACGGGTATAAATCCTTCATCAATCAAATTATTTATCATATTAGCATTAATAGCTGTAACTACACCTGTATATCCAAACTTGCCATCCTCTTTTGCAATAGCTTCTATACAGTTACTATCTTTTCCACTTATACCAATAGCTTTTGCACCATGATGGTTTAACAAAGATGTGATATTTTTATTTATATCTCCACTTAAAACCATCTCAACAATCTTCATACTATCTTCACAAGTAACTCTATGACCATCCACAAATTTAGATTTTATTTGAAGCTTTGTTAACATATCTGTAATCTTTGCCCCACCACCATGAACTATAACTGGTTTTATACCTACAATTTGTAAAAGTGTAATATCTTCGGCAAATTTTTCCTGTAACTCTGGAGATGTTTGTGCAGAACCACCATATTTTATAACTACTATTTTATTTCTAAACTCTTTTATATAAGGCAATGCATCAAGTAGCGTTTTTATTTTTTGTTGTTTAACTTTCATTTATACTCTTCTCTTTTTTAAAAAAATTTGTTTATTTGAATCTAATGAATCAAAATAATGTAAAATATCTTTTAGTTTTTTATTTATAGCTAACATATAGCTGCTATCATTTACTTTCCCACCATTTTCAACTAACATTTTTACTATTTTTAGGTTATTTGCAGCAACAGCATAATCTAATGCAGTATGACCTTTTGTATCTTTTTCATTGATTTTTACACCATAAGATAATAATGTATTTATTGAATTTATATCGTTATTTTTAGAACAACACATCAACAATGAAAAACCTTTTTGATCTTTTGTGTTAACATCTGCTCCGTTTTTAAGTAAAGTTTCTATATTTGTCATAGAGATACTCTACTTACAAACTAGGAAGAAAGTTTTATTTAAAACTTTCTACCATAGCCTTAGCAGCAGCTTTACCATCTGCAGCAGCTCTAACAGCTAAATCAGCACCTCTTACACTATCTCCACCAGAATATATTTTAGTATTTGAAGATTGGAAGTTATCATTCACTTTAATACCATTCCATCTATCTAATTCTAAATTTGTATCTGTTAAGAATTTTGGTAACTCTTGATCAAACCCAAGTGCTAAAATAATAACATCTGCCTCTTCTAAATAATCACTACCATCTATAATTTGAACATTTTGTCTTCCAGTTTCATCAGCAGCACTCATCTGTGTTTTAAGAAGATTTACACCATTTTGAGCAATTGACTTAGGCGATACATTAAATACAAATTCAACACCCTCTTCTTTAGAGTTTATTACCTCTTTTTTAGATCCAGGCATATTTGCTTCATCTCTTCTATAAAGACATTTAACTGATGATGCTCCCTCTCTTACAGATGTTCTTACACAATCCATAGCAGTATCACCACCACCAATTACTACAACTTTTTTATCTTTAACATCAATAAAGTTTTCTGTTTCTTCATCAAAATTTCTTTTTTGAATATTTGTTAAGAAATCCATTGAAAGGTGTACATTTGAGTTTGATTCACCATCAATACCAGGATATTTACCTTTAGTTGCACCAATACCTATAAATACAGCATCATTCTCATTTTCTAATTCATCAAAAGATTTATCTTTTCCAATTTCACAATTTGTATGTAGAGTCATACCAGCTTCTATTAACCAGTCAATTCTTCTTTGAACTCTATGTTTTTCAAGTTTAAATCCAGGGATTCCATATGTTAAAAGTCCACCAGCTTTTGCAGCTCTTTCATACATAACAACATCAACACCTTCACGAAGTAAAAATGTTGCAACAGAAATTCCTGCAGGTCCAGAACCTACAATTGCTACTTTTTTACCAGTTTTCTCTTTTGAAAACTTAGGTGTAAGACCATTTTCAAATCCTGTTTCACTAATATGAGTTTCAACAGAACCAATAGTAATAGCACCATGAGTATCATTTAAAGTACAGTCACCCTCACATAAAACATCTTGAGGACAAATTCGCCCAAGAATTTCAGGGAAAGGTGAAGTTTCATTTGAGATATTAAATGCTAACTCTATATCATTGTCTGCTGTTTGTTTTAACCACGCAGGGATAATATTATGTAAAGGACATTTATTATGACAGTATGGATCTCCACAACCTATACATCTATCTGATTGTTCACTAGCTTTATTTTTATCAAATACAGTGTAAACTTCTCTAAAATCTTTTATTCTTTCCATAACCCCACGTTTTACAGGGTTAGCTCTATCAATTTTTGTAAAATTTAACATATCTCTTAGTCTCCCTCATCTGGGTTAAGTGGTAACACTTTCATATCTTTTGGTTTTACCATCCAGAAGTTTCTTATTTCTGATCTAAAATGCTCTAATATATTTTGTGCTTTTTCTGATTGCGTATGTGCTACATAATCTTTTAAAAGATTTTTTAAATATATTCTTTCTAACTCTGTATCATCAGTATCAATTCTTAAAGCTTCAATTAACTCTTGGTTCATATTATCTATAAATTCTCTTTTATCATCATAAATAAATGCTAATCCACCAGTCATACCAGCACCAAAGTTGATACCTGTTTTACCTAGAATAACTACAATACCACCAGTCATATACTCACAAGGAGAATCACCAGTACCCTCAACAACCGCTATAGTTCCTGAGTTTCTAACTGCAAATCTCTCACCAACAGTAGCTCTTACATAAAGCTTTCCACCAGTTGCACCATATAAACATGTATTACCAGCACCAGCGTATGAAGAACCTTGTAAAAGTGGATTTACAACAATCTTACCACCACTCATACCTTTACCAACATAATCATTTGCAACACCATCAAGGTTTATTGTTACACCCTTACTTAAAAATGTACCAAATGACTGACCAGCAACACCATTTAAGTTAAAAGTAATTGTATCATCTGGTAATCCAGCATCACCATATCTTCTAGCTATCTCACCTGAAGATAATGTTCCAAAACTTCTATTTAAGTTTGATATTTCAGCATCTATAACTATTGGTTTTGAAGGATCTTCAATTGTTGGCATAATTTGAGCTAATAACTTATGAGAGTCTTCATTCTTATCATAAGGATGATTAAACTCCTGTTGACAAGTATCAATACCATCAATTTTTCTTAAAATATTTTGGAAGTCAAATTTTTGAGCAAACTCATCATCTAAAACTTTAAGTAGATCACTTCTACCTACAATATCCTCTATTCTTGTGTATCCTAAACCAGCTAATATCTCTCTAACATCTTGTGCTAAGAATTCAAAGTAAGATATAAGTCTTTCAACTGTTCCAGAGAATTTTTCTCTTAAATCTTCATCTTGAGTAGCAACACCAACAGAACATTTATTTGTATGGCAAATTCTTAATATTTTACAACCAAGAAGTGTAAGAACAGATGTACCAAATGCATAAGACTCAGCACCTAACATAGCTGCTTTTATCACATCGATACCAGTTTTTAATCCACCATCAGTTTGTAAATGAACCATACCTCTTAAATGATTTGCTTTTAGTGAATTATGAGCTTCACTAAGACCAAGTTCCCAAGCATTTCCAGTATGTTTAATTGATGTAAGAGGAGCAGCTCCTGTTCCACCGTCTGCACCAGAAATAATAATCTTGTCTGCATAAGCTTTAGCAACACCAGAAGCGATAGTACCAACACCTACTGAAGATACAAGCTTAACTGCAATTTTAGCTGTTGGATTAATCTGTTTAAGATCAAAAATAAGCTGTGCTAAATCCTCAATAGAATAAATATCGTGATGAGGAGGTGGAGATATAAGTGTAACACCTGGAGTTGTATGTCTAAGTGTTGCAATCATTGGTGTAACTTTTGCTCCTGGAAGCTGTCCACCCTCACCTGGTTTTGCACCTTGTGCTAACTTAATTTGTAACTCTTCACAGTTTACTAAATATCCTGGAGTTACACCAAATCTACCTGATGCAACTTGCTTAATTTTAGAGTTTTTAAGTGTATCAAATCTTGCAGGATCTTCTCCACCCTCTCCTGAGTTTGATTGAGCACCTATTGTATTCATAGCAACTGCAATAGCTTCATGAGCTTCTACAGATATAGAACCACAACTCATAGCAGCCGCTGCAAATCTTTTAAATATCTCATCTTTAGACTCAACATCATCAACACTAATAGCATCTTTATCACTGTTTAAATCAAAGAAATCTCTAATAAACTTCTTATCTCTACCTTCGATTAAACCTTTAAGACCTTTAAAGTCATTAATAGATTCATTTTCACTTGGGTTTTTATTGTGCATAGCTTTTGTAATAGCAGGACCATAATCATGGTACTCAGACCCATCAAGATATTTATAAAATCCACCCATTTCAAGTGGGAACATAGATTTGTCATTATAGTATGCATCAAAATGTGAAGCTTCTATTCTTTTTTCAATATCTTCATAACCTAAACCAGCCAAGTCACTGTTTGCATGAGTAAAACACTCTTCACATATCTCATCACTAAGACCAATAATATCAAATAAAGATGAGTTTCTATATGAAGCCATAGTAGCAATACCCATTTTTGACATAATTTTAAGAATTCCAGCACCCATAGCTTTCATACTATTTTTTAATTTTTGCTGTAAAGCATTTTGAGATATATTTTTTCTTTCATAAAATGAAACAATAGAAGCATACATCATATATGGATATATTACAGTTGCCCCAAATCCAAACATAACAGCCGCACTATGTGGATCATAAACTTCTGAAGTAGCTAATACAATTGAAACTTTTTTCGCAATGTTATCTTTAACTAATTGATGATTTACATATCCAACTGCCATTGCAGCTGGTATAATTTTTGATTTATAACAAATATCTCTATCATCTAAAATTACAATACTTACATTTTCATTTTCGATTGCATATTTAACATTAGCATATAACGATACTAACGCTTCTTTTAAGTTTGATTCAAATGTAGTGCTAAATGATTTATTGATAAAATCTTCATCATATCTAGGTGAATTTTTATCTCCAAAACTTAACATTACATCAAATTTTTCTTTCATAAAAACAGGAGATGCAGCTTTTAATCTTTTTGAATTGTGTTCATTCTCTTCAAGTATATTATATGTATGTCCTATACCTGTATTTAAACTCATAACAATCTTTTCTCTATATGGGTCAATAGGAGGATTTGTTACTTGCGCAAACTTTTGTCTAAAAAAGTCTGTGAAGTTTCTATGTTTAGTAGAGAAACAAGCCAATGGTGTATCATCACCCATAGAACCTGTTGGTTCTTTTGCTTCATCTGCCATAGGTATAATCATCTGATCAATTGCTTCATAAGTGATATTTGCATACTTTTGTCTTGATGTAATATCATCAAATTTATAATCACTTAAATCTACAAATGAATCTTCAATATATTCTTGAAGATATTGCATATTTGAAGTAAGCCATTTTTCATAGTTCTGTGAAGATTTTAAATAGTCATTTATATCATCATTTTTAAGTATTGTTCCATTTTTTAAATCAATACCAATCATCTGACCACTTTGAAGTCTACCTCTATCAATAATGTCCTCTTCAGGGAATATAACAGTACCATACTCACTAGTAATAAATAGTCTATCATCTTTTGTTCTAAAGTATTTAGATGGTCTTAAACCATTTCGGTCAATTAAACAACCGATATGTCTACCATCAGTTAAACTAACAGCTGCAGGACCATCCCAAGCTTCAAATCTAATCGCACAATATTCATAAAAAGCTCTTAGTTCACTATCCATATATGGAGCATTTTGCCAAGGAGCTGGTACTAAACAACGAGCTGCCTTAAAGAAATCCATACCATTTAAGATTAAGAATTCAAACATATTATCTAAAGAGGCACTATCACTTCCACCAAACTGTAAAAGAGGGAAAATTCTGTCTAACTCTTCTTGTGTAAATATTTCAGATTCTATAGCTTGTGTTTTTACTTCAACATTAAATCTATTTGCTTCAATAGAGTTTATCTCACCATTATGAGCTATCCCTCTAAAAGGTTGAGCAAGTCTCCACTTTGGAAGTGTATTTGTTGAAAATCTTTGATGAAATAAAGAGAAAGATATTTTAAAATCCTTATCTTGTAAATCTTTATAAAACTGCTTAATAGTTGTAGGCATAACAAGCCCTTTATAAGCAATAACTGAAGAAGAAAATGTAGGGATATAAAAATCTTCCTCATCTTTTAATTCATGCTCAGCCTCTTTTCTAGCAAGGTATAACATTGCATCAAATCTTTTTGATGATACAAGAGTATTAGGTACTACAAATATTTGAGTCATATTTGGTAATATTGATAAAGCTTGAGCGCCTAAAGCATCAGTATCTACTGGTACTGTTCTATTTAAAATAACTTTTAAGTCATTTTTTTCACAAAAGTTTTTAAATGTTTCTAGTTGATTAGTGGTTTTTGAAAATACCATTGCAACAGCATACTGTTTTGGAAGATCTACACCGTTTTCAAGTGCTACTTTTCGCATAAACTGATCAGGTATTGAAAGTAATAATCCACTTCCATCTCCACTTTTTCCATCAGCACCTACGGCACCTCTATGCATCATTCTTTCTAAAGATGTTATAGCATCCTCTAAGTTCTGATGTGTTTGTTTATTTTTTAAGTGAGCAAGTAATCCAAACCCACAGTTGTCTTTAAAAGAAGTTAATTTATCTAAGTTACAACCCATTGTTTTCCTTTATAATTTAGTCTCTATAAATTTTTAACATTATTAGCCCGATTGTATCTAAAGTTAATTTAAAAGGGTGTTAAATGAAAAACAATAAACAACTAATTAATTTTTAGATATTATACGTTTAATATAAATCAATAAATTTTGGAGCAATTATGGGTAAATTTCTATTAATTTTCTTTTTTCTAACAAATATATATGCAGAAGATATATCTTCTAATGATGACGATAAAGATATGATAATAAATAAATATGATAAATGTCCAAATACTCCAGATGGTGTGTGTGTAGATAAAGATGGTTGTACACAAGTTATAAAAAGAGTGATTAATTTTAATCCATCATCATCGATAATAGATGAAAGTGCAACAATTGAAGCACAAAATATTATAGAGATTGCTCAGGAGTGTTTTGGTTACAATATACATATAATAGGTCATACAGATTCAACATATGAAGCAAACTACAATTTAAACTTATCAAAACAAAGATCTACGAATATAGAAAAACTATTTTTACTTCATGGTATAAATAAGCAGAGAATAAAATTAAATTGGTTAGGTGAAACTCAACCAAAATCAACTAATGTTACACAAGAGGGTAGGAAAATAAATAGAAGAGTTGAAATAATATTTAAATAAAAAATTATTTCAACTATTACGTATCATAAAGTAACACCTCTAAAAACATGCTTCAAAATGTAACACTAACTCAATTCATTTACAAATCTAATAAATTATTCAAAATAGTATTAAACAATGTTGGTTAATATGTTGCTAGTAATGTATGTGAATCATATATTCTATTTAAAATAATTGAATAATGAAGGGGAAAATATGTCTTTAATGAAAGCACCTGAAAATACTCCAGTATGGGTTGACACAACAAGATGTAAAGCTTGTGATATTTGTGTATCTGTATGTCCATCTGGTGTACTTTCGATGAAACAAGAACCAACATCAACTCTAGGAGCTATGATTAGTATCGAGTATCCAGAAGCATGTATTGGTTGTAATGACTGTGAATTAAACTGTCCTGATTTTGCAATTTTTGTTGCAGATAAGAAAGCTGACGGATATAAGTTTGCAAAGCTTACAGATGAAGCAAAAGCTAGACAAGTAGCTATTGTAGAAAACAACTATAGATTACCTGAAAATTACGGTAAATAAGGAGAATATGAATGGCAACTAGAGAAATAATATCTACTGGTAATGAATTATCGGCACTAGCAGGTGTTGATGCAGGATGTATGTTTTTTGGAGGATATCCATTAACACCATCAAGTGAAGTTATGCATACAATCTCTGACCTTTTACCAAAGGTTGGTGGAGTAGCAATACAAATGGAAGATGAGATAGCAG
>JAYEPG010000166.1:0-1677 GCA_034723795.1 Campylobacterota bacterium | reverse complement strand
TATTTTTCTTACAATTAGGACAAGTTTTAGTGTTTTTTTACAGTCATTTGTAAATAAATCCTTTTTAAGCCCATAATACCTAAGCTAGCTTAAGTTTTTAGACCCCCAAATTTTTCATTAAATCAAAAATATAATTAATACAGGTATTATAAAGCTAATAACTATATCTTTTATCATTTTAAAGTTGATATTTTTCATTTAAGGTACGCCTTTTTACGTAGCGGCTGAAGTGATGGATGATGTAACCCTTTTGGCTGTTTGCACTACTTCTCACTAGCTTTTAAAAAGATAGCTTGTAACTACTTAAAAGCCCGTGGGTTACTCGTTCCTATCCTCTGTTTTGTTATATGCTTAATTGTGGCAGTTCTAATTCTTTTCTTAGTCTATTTTTTGTAATTTTAATTAATTCATTAGTATTTTTTACTGCATCATTAATCTAAAGAGGGTTTAATTCCCCGACCTTTAGGTCGCTGATAAAAACTACTCAGTTAAAATACCTCGCTTGTGATGTGAAATCGTAAGATTTTGCAATAACACAAGACTTGCGTTCAGCAAGTGGGCTTTGCCCCGAGGATTGTTATTATCTTGTTTTTCTAGAGCTTCTATAAAATTATTATATAAATCTATTTCATCCTGATATCCATATAATTGAAAATTTATTCTTGCTTCCTCAATTTTTGATACTAATTGTTTATCATCTTTAAATGGATTAGCGGATGATGTTAATGATACCACTACAGGAAAAAAAGATTGTAATGTCATTAGTCTATATTCTATTTGTTTTTTTAGTCTTTCATGTTTTCTATTAAAGTAGCTATTAATAAACCACCCTAACACAACAATAATTGCTGATGTAATCATAATCCATTCTTTTATTGTCATTAAAAATATCCTTTCAATTCATATAACGCTTGAGGTGAGGAACGATGTGGGTATAACGGCTTTATAATTCTAATTTTTAAGTATCTTAATGCGACACTTAAAAGCTCGGTATTATCGGCAGTTTACACTCGTTTCTCTCCTCCGATTTGTTATAGTAATCTTGTACTAAAAGTTTATTGGTTCTTTAAACTCTCTGTTATTGTTGGTATACTTGAAACTTTATTATCAGTTAAAATAAAAGTAACTGCTTTGCTTGAACCTGTCATTCCATTAGCAAATGACCATATATATTTTTCAACTATTTTGCCATCAACTTTTGAAGCAGTAACCATGTACGGTCTACCTTCCATTTTTTCAATTACTTTTTCCCACTATCTCCAATTTTAACTGTTGATGCATTATGCCATGTAAAATTTTTACCTGCACAGCCACTCATCATAAGTATACTTATGATAAATACAATACTCATTGTAATTTTTTTCATCTATTCCCTTTTTTATTTATTTTATAAATAGAGATAGTTCTAACTATTTATATTGTTAAAATATATTTATTTGTTACTATAACGGCTAAGGTGAGGAGCGATGGCGATATTTCGTACTTAATTGCTTTGCTTTAAAGCATCTTTATGCGACACTTAAAAACTCAATAATTTCGCAGTATAGCCCCGTTTCTCTCCTCCGATTTGTTATATCCGTTTTATTTTGTTTATTAAATAATATCTAAATCTAAAAATTCTAAAAAAGATGTTGCTTCATTTATTGAAACTTTAGTTTTTTTAAGACTATTAAATTC
>JAYEPG010000165.1:0-8599 GCA_034723795.1 Campylobacterota bacterium | reverse complement strand
TTTGGGTCTTTATTTTCACGATTCTTTCACATATATTATTGTACAATACAAAAGAATTAAATATATAACTAAGGATTGACTATTGTTACATCAACAACTACTACAACAGCAACTATCTCAAGAATCAAATAAATCGTTATTTAATGACTTACCACAACATATTATGTCAACATTAGATAATATGGCGTTTAGTATTGCACAAAAAGAAAATACTGATTCATTTGAAGTGAAACAAAAACTTGTAACAAATATAAATAATCTTTCACCCAATGATATAGACTATTTAATAAATCAAATGTCAATACTAATTGATAAGTCTGTAAATAATGAAGAGACAATTAATGATGAAAATGTTGAAAAAGAGTTTATTTCATTCTTAATTAGATTGTATTATTAGGTAAAATATGATTATAAATTCATCAAAAGTAAAAACAGAGGCATTATTATTATTTTGTAGAGACTTAATTGGGTCATATAAAATTAATAGAAACCAACTATTTAATATAGATAATGAAACTGAAAAATTTATTGATGAAAGAAGTGAACAACTGTTAAATGCAATTAATCTTGTTGTTCAGCCTACTGAATATTATTTAAGAAACTCAAAAGTTTCTAGAATAAGTATTATATTAAAATCATACGATTATATTACAAAACAGATTACTAAGAATTTCAAAGAGAAAGATCCTTTTAATCCATCTATGCTTTGTTTTGGGTTGTTATGCTCTTGGTTTGCTGAATTAAGTATTAATGAAGATGAAAAAGAGTTTTTATACTTTTCTATATATCCTTATGGTGAAATTTATGATAAACTACTACTAAACATCACTGACAGTAGTTATAAAAATATAAATATTTCGATGTTAAATATTGCAGAAGACACTGTCAATAAATTATATGCGTATAGGTTTAAATAAATATGTTTCAAAATGAATTTTTAGATTTTAGGGATCCTTTAGTTGGGATAGTAACTATTTTTATTTTTATTTTTATTGCCTCTTTTTTAACATATTCGTTTGGATTATATAAAGAGAGAAAGTTAAGAATTGAATACAGGAAACTACTTAAAAGATTTGAACTAGGCACACTTAAAGAGGATGATTATATTCATCTATATTCAACCTATAATTTACCATTTGATTCTATTATATTACTTGCATCATCTTTTTTACATAAAGGGCAATATAACAAAGCAATATCAGTTTATCTTGTTTTACTAGAACATGTTGATGAAAAAGTAAAAAAAGAGGAACTGCTAGAACTTTTAGGTAATGCATATTTTAAAAGTGGTTTATTACAAAGAAGTAAAGAGATATATTTAAAGATTTTAAAGTTTTCACCTAGAAATACTGTTGCATTGAAACATCTTTTGTTAGTTTTTCAAAATCTTAAGGATTTTCAAAAAGCAGAAGAGGTTCTTGATGCACTAGAAGAGTTAGATGAGAATATGATTAAAGAAAGAATATATATAAAAGTATTACATATTATAAATGATCCTCTTTTAAGTTTTGAAACAAAATCTATACAACTATACAACAATTTTAAAATTAATAAAACACTAGAAAGAGTTGTTGTTCAATTTCTTATTATGTTTAATAAACAACTTTTTTGGAAAAATATTGAAGATTTTAATATAGAGAAAATCATAGATCTGCTTTGGTATCTTGATTTTGATGATATTGATTTTGATCAGGTTTCTAAAAACACTACTTTACAGGAAATATATACGGCAAAGGGTTATATTAATGATGCAGAAAATAGTAAACTATTTGAACTTGATGTTTTAATAGCTATTAAAAACTCACCATCTAAAGTTAAAGCTGATTTAAATTTTGAATTTATCTGTAACTCTTGCAAAAAAACACATCCTATATATGATTCAAGATGTCCCCATTGCCATAATATTTTGACATTTATAGTTGAAGCAAAATTAGCCAAATCTATCTCTGGTATGAAAAGCTTAGTATAAAAGGTAATAAATGAATATAACACAAAATAGTTCGGTTTTAGAAAAGAATGATATTGCAGGATTTGTTCTAAAACCAGACTCATTAGATATTAAAGATATATATTTAGAGATTAAACAGATATTTGAAGATTATGGGATAACTGTTTTATTAGAACTAAATAGTGCTAAAACATTAGATATAAATAATGGTATAGAATTTGATAACTTATGTGAAAAAAGTGATTTTCTTGTTACTTTAGGTGGAGATGGAACACTTATATCTGTAGCTAGGCGTGGTTTTAAACATCAAAAAGCAGTATTAGGTATCAATCTTGGAACACTCGGCTTTTTAACAGATATTATGCCTGATGAGATTAAATCATTTTTAAAAAAATTTAAAGCAAATGAATACCGAATAGATCATAGAATGATGATAAAAGCTATAATAAATGGAAAAGAGAATGTCTCATTTAATGATGTAGTAATTAGTCGAAATACAGTTGCTGGTATGATAAACTTAGATGCAAAAATAGATAATAAACTATTTAATAGTTATAACGGAGATGGTTTAATAATATCAACACCAACAGGTTCTACAGCATACAATCTATCATGTAATGGTCCTGTAGTATATCCACTAACTGATGCATTTATAGTTACACCTATATCTGCACACTCTTTAACACAAAGACCATTAGTTTTACCAGTAGACTTTAAAATCACTTTTGAAAATACAAATAAAGAATCTGCTGTTGTCATTATAGATGGACATGATACATATGAATTAAAACCAAATGATATTATAACAATAAAGGTTGCTTCATCAAAAGCAAAACTAATTCACAGGTGTGAAAGAAATTATTTTGATGTATTAAATAAGAAATTACATTGGGGAAAAGGATATTTAAATTGATTAGTAGATTTTATTTAGAAGATTATTTATCGTTTAAGCAAATTGATGTTGAGTTTCAAAAAGGCTTAGTAGTATTTACAGGACCAAGTGGTGCTGGAAAATCAGTTTTAATGAACTCTATTTTATCACTTTTTGCTAGTACTGATGCAAAAGCAAAATTAAGTGAAGTGATTTTAGAAAACTTACCTATCGTTGATGAAAATTATTCTATAGATAAAGAGGATGATATAGTTATCAAACAAACAACATCTTCTAAGACCAGATATTTATTAAATAATCAATCAATCTCAAAAAAGAATCTAAAAGAGTTTACTTCATCTTTTTCATCATATCTACATCTAAAAGATACAAGTGATTTTGAAAGTGGTAAAATAATTAACTTTTTAGATATATTGTGTGAACAAAAAGAGAATAAGTATAAAAAAATCTTAGATACTTTCTGTACAAAGTTTAATCAATACAATATTGAACAAAAAAAATTAAATAAAATATTATCAGATGAAAAAGATCTTGAAGATTTAATAGAGTTTGCAAAATTTGAAATTGAAAAAATTGCAAATATAAATCCTAAAGTTGAGGAATATGAAGAGCTAAAAGTTATAAAAACTAATCTTTCAAAAAAAGATAAAATAAAAGAAGTTCTTGAAAGTTCACAGGCATTCTTAAATAATACACATACAATATCAAGTGCATTAGATATGCTAGATGTAAATAGTGATTTTTTTGATGATGCTATAAATGAAGTTAACAATATATTTGAAAAATTTTATGACAATATAAATGCTTTGGAAGATATAGATATTGAAGAGGTACTAGATAGAATTGAACAACTTTCATCTTTGAATAAAAGATTTGGAAGTATAGAGGAATCACTCCAATATAAAAAAGATAAAGAGATAGAACTAGAAGGTTATGAAAATATATCATTTGAAAAAGCTATTTTAGAAAAAAATGTTCTTTCTCTTAAAAAAGAGGTTGAAGAGTTAGCTTTAAATTTATCTAATATTAGAAAAAAGAATATTCCAATTTTTCAAGAAAAAATAAATGAATATCTAAAATATTTATACCTTGAGAATTTGTCAATAAAAATAGATACACAAACTTTAGATTCTACTGGAATTGACAAAATAGAATTTTTTCTTAACGATATTAAATTAGATAAAATAAGTAGTGGTGAGTTTAATCGTCTAAGACTTGCACTTTTAACAGCTAGAAGTATTTATGAGATTGATACAAACGGGATACTATTTTTAGATGAAATTGATGCCAATCTTAGTGGCAAAGAGAGCCAAAGTATAGCAAAGGTACTGCAACAGTTATCAAAAAGCTATCAAATATTTGCAATATCGCACCAACCACAACTAAGTGCAACAGCTACTCAACACTATATGGTAACAAAAACTGATAATGTATCATCAATAAAACTTCTTAATCACAAAGAAAGAGTTGATGAGATAGCAAGAATGATTAGCGGTGAAGATATAACAAAAGAGGCACTAGAGTTTTCTAAAAAGCTTCTTGCTTAATTCACTTAAATTAACTTTAAACTAAAATTAGATAAAATCGCTCTCCTTTAAATTAAATTTATTTAGTTTATTGTGAAATACACATGTAACAATTCTTATAAGAGTTGCAAGTTGTTTTTTAAATAGCTTGTGAATGGTTACAGAGGATGGTTGTATATTTTATTTTGATATACATCAAAACAAATTCAAAATTAATCTGGCAAAAATGCCAAAAAGAAGGAACTATTATGGTTACAATGAAAGACTTATTAGAATGTGGTGTACACTTTGGTCACCAAACAAGAAGATGGAATCCAAAAATGAAAAAATTCATTTTCGGTGTAAGAAAAAATATTTATATTATTGATTTACAAAAAACACTTAGATACTTCAGATATACATATACTTTAGTTAGAGATGAAGCTGCTAAAGGTAAAACAATGATTTTTGTTGGTACTAAAAAACAAGCTTCAGAAGCTATTAAAAAAGCTGCACAAGATTGTAATATGCCATATGTAAATCACAGATGGTTAGGTGGAATGTTAACAAACTACCCAACAATGAAAAAATCAATTAGAAAATTAGAAATCATCAAAAAGATGAGAGAAGAAGGTCAACTTGATCTTATGACTAAAAAAGAAGCATTAATGCTTACTAGAAAAGAGAAAAAACTAGAAGATTACCTTGGTGGTATCAAAGATATGAAAGATCTTCCTGATATGATGTTTGTAATTGATGCAGTTAAAGAAAAAATTGCTATTTTAGAAGCTAGAAGACTTGGGATCAAGGTTTATGCTCCTTTAGATACAAACTGTGATCCTGATTTAGTTGATTTCCCAATTCCAGGAAATGATGATGCTATTAGATCAATTCAATTATTCTGTAACGAAATGGCAGCAGCTATGAACGAAGGTAAAGCAGCATTAGCTGAAGAATCTGGTGAAGAAGTTGAAGTAGCTGAAGTAACTGAAGAAGTAAAAGAAGAAGCTGCAGCTTCAACTGAAGAGGCATAATAAAATGGCAGGTGCTACTCCAAAACTAATTAAAGAGTTAAGAGAGAAATCTGGTGCAGGTATGCTTGACTGTAAAAAAGCATTAAATGCAACAGAAGGTAATATGGAAGAGGCTATTAAGCATTTAAGAGAAGCAGGTTTATCTAAAGCTGCTAAAAAATCTTCAAATGTAGCTGCTGAAGGTTTAGTTTCAATGTTAGTAAATGATAATAATACAAAAATTACTATGGTTGAACTTAACTCTCAAACAGATTTCGTTGCAAAAAATGAAGCTTTTTTAAATCTTAAAGATGAGATTACAGCTCATGTTCAAGCTACATCAGTTTCAACAACAGAAGAATTAAATCAAACAGAGATAAATGGTACATCTTTTGAAGAGTACTTAAACTCTAAAATTGCTATTATTGGTGAAAATATTGTTGCTAGAAAAATGATAACAGTATCTTCTGATAATGGTGTTGTAAATGGTTATGTTCATTTAGGTAAAGTTGGTGTTATCTTAGCTGCTACTTGTGCTCCTGAAGCAAAAGAAAAAACAGCTGACATTCTTAAAAAAGTAGCAATGCATGCTGCATCTATGAAACCAACTGTTATATCTTATAAAGATTTCTCAGCTGAATTTGTAGAGTCTGAAAATAAAGGTATTGTTGCTGATATTGAAAAGTTAAATGTAGAGTTACATAGACTTGGAAAACCAGAAAAAAATATACCTGAGTTTGTTTCTGCTTCTCAATTAACCGATGAAGCTATTAAAACTGCCCAAGATAAAATGGCAGAAGAGTTAAAAGCTGAAGGTAAACCTGAAAAAATTATTCCAAATATTTTAAAAGGTAAAATTGCAAGATGGATTGAAGATAACTCGCAATTAGATAAAGCTCATGCTTTATTATCTCAAAACTATGTTATGGATGACTCTATGACAGTTGAACAAGCTCTTAAAGCATGTGACGCTTCTATTGAACTAGTTGAGTATGTAAGATACGAATTAGGTGATGGAATTGAGAAAAAAGAAGAAGATTTCGCAGCAGAAGTTGCTGCACAAATGGCTAACTAATATTATTTAAGCCTTCGAATTATGGACGAAAATAAAAATATTCAAAAACATAATTCAAAAAAGCCCTTACTTGACGTAAGGGCAATCTCTCATAACTTTGACTACCCCTTATTTCAAGATATTAACTTAAGTTTAAATCATAAAGAAACAATTGCAATAATAGGTGTAAGTGGAAGTGGAAAATCAACATTATTAAATATTTTTTCATCATTATTGATACCAAATAAAGGTGAAGTATACTACAATAATAAGAATATTTTTAGTTTAAAGACTGATAAACTTTTAGATATAAGACGAAATGATTTTGGAATTATTTTTCAAACACATTACCTTTTTAGAGGTTTTAATGCAAATGAAAACCTAAAAATATCAGAACTTTTAAGTGAAAATGAAGTAGAAAATAAATTATTAGAAGCATTAAAAATTGACCATGTAATGAAACAAGGAATTGGGGAATTAAGTGGAGGACAACAACAAAGATTATCATGTGCTAGAGTTTTAACTAAACAGCCAAAAATAATATTTGCTGATGAACCAACAGGAAATCTTGATACACAAACAGCTGATGAAGTTATCAATGTTTTGTTTGATTACGTTAAAGAAAATGATGCGGGAATGATTATGGTTACTCATGAAAATGAGATTGCGTTTAGATGTGATAAAGTATATAAATTAAATAATTATAGATTGGAACAGGTAAAATGAATAAAACATTAATTTTAATATCAAAAACACCTATAGTTATAAAAATATTCACTTTAGTTTGTAAAAAACTAAGTATAAAACTAGAAGTTTTAAAAGAAGCTCAAATTGATCATAAAGTTGATATTACAATTGTAGATAAAGATTTAATAGATGATAGATTTAATATTCTAAAAACATATTCAAAAGTTATAGGTGCTATCTCAAATAAAGAGTTGTCATTTGAGATGGCAAATGACTTTTTAATACCATTACCTTTTTTACCTTCTACACTTGAAAAGATACTAGATGAACAATTACAAGCAATCAGAAAAAAAGAAAACTCAAAAACTTATATTTCAACAGTTCAAGCTCCACATACAGAAGATGAGATAGAAGAGATACCACAATACAACAATGAAGAACTAGAACCAGCAATTGACTACTTAGAAAACCTTGCAGATGGGATTGCCCAGAATGTTAAAGTTGAACAAGATGATAGTATAGTTTCAGTTTCATCAATGGAAAACCAAGGTGGAATTCTTGATACAGATGAGCTTTCAAAAATTGAAGATATTTTTAATATTGATGCAAAGACATCAGAACATAATCAAAAAGAATTTACTAAAGATGATGAAGATGAACAATGGCATGACCTATCTTCTATTATAGATGATGCAATAAATGAAGTAAATACGACAGCTAATATATATGATAGACTAGATAATAAACCAATAAAAGTATTGTTAAATAATTATTCATTAACAGAGTTAACTCCTTTATTAAATATGCTTGATCAGGATATTATTAATACTTTAACGGATGGGTACGAAGTAACAGTACAATTAAAATTAGGAAAAACAAATGAATAAATATTTAAATAAAGGTGCCATATTATTACTATCTGGACCTAGTGGATGTGGAAAAAGTTCATTATTAAAAGAGGTGTATAAAAAGTTTGACAACTACTATTTTTCTATCTCTACAACTACAAGAAAGCCTAGAGAAAATGAGAAAGATGGTGTAGATTATTTTTTTATTGATACTGAAGAGTTTATCAAAGATATTGATAATGACTTTTTTTTAGAATGGGCAGAGGTGCATGGTAACTACTACGGTACATCATTAAAACCAATCAATAAAGCACTTGAAGAGGGAAGGTTAGTAATTTTTGATATAGATGTTCAAGGATTTGAACAAGTCATAAAAAAACTAAAAGAGATAACTACAACTGTATTTATTACTACACCTAGCCTAAAAGAGTTAGAAGATAGACTGTATGGACGAGCAACAGATAGTAATGAGACTATTAACAAAAGAATCCTAAATGCAAAAAAAGAGATAGAATATATTCATAAATATGATTATCTTATTATTAATGATGATTTAGAAGTTGCTGCAAATCAACTTACATCTATTGCTACAAGTGCTTTAGCAAAATCTTCAATATTTGACACACAAAATATTATAAAAACTTGGAAATAA
>JAYEPG010000164.1:0-8614 GCA_034723795.1 Campylobacterota bacterium | reverse complement strand
ATAAATATGAGACTTTTATCAAATTTTAGAATCTTTATCTATTTTATTACTTGTTTTTTATATAAATTATTATAGATTTCTTACAAATAATTTTATAAATTATTCTTCGTAAGATTTACCTAGTTTTAAATACTACAAAATCATACCTAATAGATTTTATAGTATTTTATAGATATAATAATATATATAAAGAAATATAAGGAAATATATTGGACTATTTAAAAGTCATTGGAAAACAAAATTTAAAAGGGAGTGTTAAAATAAGTGGTGCTAAAAATGCGGCATTACCTCTTTTAACTTCTACAATTTTATCAAAAAATAAGATAGATATATCAAATCTACCAGATGTAGTAGATATAAATACTTTGCTTAAACTTTTAGAGATGCTTGGTTCAACATATTCAAAGAGTAATGGTAAACTTAATATTGATTCAACTACAGCGTCTAACACAAAAGCAACATATGAAATAGTAAAAACTATGAGAGCTTCTATATTAGTATTAGGACCACTTCTTGCAAGATTTGGACATTGTGAAGTATCACTTCCTGGTGGTTGTGCTATTGGTCAAAGACCTGTTGATTTACATCTTAAAGCATTAGAACAAATGGGTGCAACTATAGAGATAAAAAATGGATATATAAAAGCAAAAGCACCAAATGGTTTAAAAGGTACAACAATAGTTTTTGACAAAATTACTGTAACTGGTACTGAAAACATTTTAATGGCAGCAGCTTTAGCTCATGGTGAGACAACTATTATAAATGCAGCAAAAGAACCAGAAGTTATACAACTTTGTGAAGTATTAAAAGATGCAGGTGTAAAAATTGATGGTATAGGAACAAATACTATTACAGTAGTAGGTTCAAACCAAGAGTTATTAGACTTTAAAGATTTTACAATTATTCCTGATAGAATCGAAGCTGGGACTTATCTTTGTGCAGGGGCGATTACAAACTCTATTTTAAAAGTACAAAATGTTATACCATCTCATCTAACAGCAGTTTTATCAAAATTTGAAGAGATGGGTTTTATGATAATGAAAGATGAGAACTCTGTTACGATACTACCTGCAAATAAAATAAAACCTATAAGTATAACTACAACCGAATACCCAGGATTTCCAACAGATATGCAAGCACAATTTATGGCAGTTGCAACTATGGCAGATGGTACAAGTATTATTGATGAAAAACTATTTGAAAATAGATTTATGCATGTAAGTGAATTAGTTAGAATGGGTGCAGATATTACTTTAAATGGTACTGTTGCAACTATAAAGGGTACTCCAAAAAAACTTTTAGGTACTGATGTTATGGCGACAGATTTAAGAGCTAGTTCTGCTTTGGTGTTAGCTGGTCTTGTTGCATCAGGAGAAACAAATATTCATAGAATTTATCATCTTGATAGAGGTTATGATAAATTAGAAAACAAATTATCATCTTTGGGTGCTAATATTACTAGAGATAAGGAAGATTAAAAGAAAATGAAACATTTTTTAACATTAAAAGATTATTCAAAAGAAGAGATTTTAGAGATAATTGATATTGCAATTCAAATAAAAAAAGAGACTAAAGCAAAAATATTTAAAAAGTATATGCCAATGCAGACATTAGGTATGATTTTTGCAAAAAGTAGTACTCGAACAAGAGTTAGTTTTGAAACTGGTATCTATCAACTTGGTGGTGTTGGTCTTTTCCTTAGTTCTAATGATATTCAACTAGGACGTGGTGAACCTATAAGTGATACAGCACGTGTAATAAGTAGAATGGTCGATATGATTATGATTCGAAATGACTCTCAAAAAGAATTAGAAGAGTTTGCATCTTACTCTAAAGTTCCTATTATAAATGGACTTACAGATAAATTTCATCCTGTACAACTTATGGCTGATTATTTAACAATCATTGAAAATAACCTACAAGATAATTTAAAAGTTGCATATGTTGGTGATGGAAATAATATGACACACTCTTGGCTTATGTTAGCTTCAAAATTAGGTTTTGATTTAAGTATAGCTACACCAAAAGGTTATGAAGTAGATCAAGATATTTTACAAGATGCTTTAGAGTTTGCTAAAAAGAGTAGTTCAAACATAGTTATTACAAATGATCCAAAAGTTGCAGTAGAAAATGCAACAGTTGTTACAACAGATACTTGGGTTTCTATGGGTCAAGAGGATGAAAAAGAGCAAAGAGTAAAAGATTTTGCTGGATTTATTGTAGATGATAAACTAATGGATTTAGCTAATAAAAAAGCTATATTTTTACACTGTTTACCAGCATATAGAGATTATGAAGTTAGTGAAAATATATTTGAAAAGCATGCAGATGTTATTTTTAATGAAGCAGAAAATAGACTACATGCACAAAAAGCCATAATGGTATATTTAGATAGGAATAGGAAATAGATGATAGATTTTACAAAATTTGAGAAATACTCAAGACCAGGACCTAGGTATACAAGTTATCCAACAGCACCAGAATTTAATACATTTTTTACACAAGAAGATTTAATATCAAAATTTAAATCTCAAAGTAAAAATAGACCACTTTCACTTTATATACATATCCCTTTTTGTAGAAGTGCTTGTTATTTCTGTGGATGTAACGTAATCTTTACTAGTAAAGAGGAGAAAAAAGTTAAATATATAGAGTATTTAAAAAAAGAGTTGAAAATATTAGCTTCACATTTAGATACTTCAAGATTAGTAACACAAATGCACTTTGGTGGAGGAACACCAACTTTTCTTAATCCAGAACAACTAAAAGAGGTACTTGATAGTATAAGAGAAACTTTTCCAAACTTTGATAAAGATGCAGAGGTTAGTTGTGAAGTTGATCCTAGATTTTTTGAGCAAGGTCATATGGATGTTTTAAAAGAAGCTGGTTGCAATAGATTAAGTTTTGGTGTACAAGATTTAGATCCTCAAGTACAAAAAACTATCCATAGAATTCAACCATTTGAAACAACACAAAATGTTGTGAATATTGCAAGGGAAGCTGGAATTAAATCTATAAATATAGATTTAATTTATGGACTTCCTCATCAAACAAAAGAAACTTTTGCAAAAACTATTAGAGATATTGTAAAATTAGATCCTGATAGACTTGCTGTATTTAACTATGCTCATGTTCCATGGATGATGAAAACGCAAAGAAAGTTTGATGAAACAACTTTTGCACCACCATCAACAAAACTAGAAATCTTAAAAGACTCTATAGAGTTTTTTGGTTCAGTTGGATATAAAATGGTTGGAATGGATCACTTTGCTAAACCTGAAGATGAACTATTTAAAGCTATTGAAAAAGGTGAACTTCATAGAAACTTCCAAGGTTATACTACTAAAGGTGGTGCTGACTTAATTGGTATTGGTGTAACTTCTATTGGAGATGGTGTTGATTATTATGCTCAAAACTTTAAAACTTTAGCCCAATATGAAGAGGCTATTGATGCTGGAGATTTACCTGTATTTAAAGGGTATAAGTTAAGCGATGATGATATTTTAAGACAATTTGTAATTATGGAACTTATGTCAAACTTCTCTTTAGATATGAAAAGGGTTGAAAAAGAGTTCAACATAAACTTTAAAGAGTATTTTAATGATGCATTAAAATCTTTAGAAGAGTTTGTAGAAGCTGATCTTGTAACAATAAGTGAAAATAAAATAGAAGTAAGTCAAACAGGTACAATGCTAATAAGAAATATATCTATGCCATTTGATGCATATCTAAATAATATACCAGAAGATAAAAGAAGATTTAGTAAAACTATATAACTTTTAATATAGAACAAAAAAAGGGATGAAATATTTATTTCATCCCTTTTTTAAATTTTAGTAAATATTACTCTTCAAGCATTCTATCTTGCATTTTTTCAATTGCTTTTTCTAAAGATCTTGTATCTAAACCAAACTCTTTAGCTTTTTCTAACCCTGCTTCTACAAATTTATCTTCCATTGGATCACATACATTACATATAGTTTTAACTACATTTAAAACCTTAGCATCTTTTAGATATTTTTCTGGACAGTTTTCTAAGTTATCTGTATACTCGATAATATTTATTAACTTATCACTTAAATTCCAATATTTAAAAATAGATGATGTTACTTCTGTTGAAGTTGCATTGAAGTATTCTCTCTCAATATTTGAGATATTTAAAGGGTCAGCATTTATAGCTTTTAAGAAATCATCTTTTTTTCCATCTTCAACAGCAACTGAAGATAAAACAAATCTTCCAGTCTCTAATAAAAATACAGGTAAAAGTAACTCCTCTTTTAAATCATGGTCAACTCTACCTAACCAAGTCGATAAAAGATTTGATGACATATTTGCAATTCTTAAAAAACCATCAGCATTTATAGCATAAGCACCTAAGTCAGTATCAAATGCATTTTTAATTGCGCTACCAAAAGCGATAGATAACGTGAAATTTATACCAAGAAGATGAAGTGCTCTGCTAGCTGTTTCAACTTTATTATTAAATCCAAACATTGCAGAATTTGCAACTTTAAGTAAAGTAGCAACAATCAACGGGTCTTGTTCAATAATAGATAATAATTTATCAAGATCTTTATTAGATGATTTTTTAAACTCTTCTAAATCAATAATTGTTTTTGGAAGCGGAGGTAAAGAGTCAATCTTTTTTGATAAAATTTCATTCATAATTATTCCTAAATTTGTATTTTCTTTATTATATTATATTTTTATTTAAATATACTATTTTTTAAATATAAAAAGATATATTTTATATAAACTTATAAAATATATCTTCACATCAAAGATTAAGACTGTGTCTTGTGTCTTATTCTTATATTTAAGTCTTTAAGTTGTTCTTCATCTACAATATCAGGGGCATTTGTAAGAAGACATTGTGCTTTTTGTGTTTTAGGGAATGCAATAACATCTCTAATAGAATCAGTTCCTGCCATAAGCATAATCATTCTATCAAAACCTAAAGCAAAACCACCATGTGGAGGTGCACCAAACTCTAGTGCATCAAGTAAGAAACCAAACTTCTCTCTTTGTTCCTCTGTACTAATATTCATCAACTCAAATACTTTTGATTGTATCTCTTCTTTATGAATTCTGATACTTCCTCCACCTAACTCTGTACCATTTAGTACTACATCATAAGCGATTGATTCTATAGATTCTAAATCATCTACATTGTCTAAATCACATTTTTCTAAGTTTGGCATTGTAAATGGATGATGTAGTGCTTTAGCTGTCATCCCTTCTGATTCAAACATAGGAAAATCAACAACCCATAAAAATTCAAATTTACCATCTTCTATTAAATTCATTTGGTTTGCAAGTTCAATTCTAAGTCTTCCCATATAATCCCATACAAGTTTTTTAGCCCCTGCTCCAAAGAAGATAATGTCTCCCACTTCCATTTCACAACGTGCAACTAACTCTTCAAGTTTTTCAGGAGTTGATTCAAAGAATTTATTTAATGGACCTTTTAATCCATCCTCTTTCATTTGAAAGTATCCAAGACCAGATGCTCCAAACTTTCTTACGAAGTCTTCGAAACCTTTCATTTGTCTTTTTGAGAATACATTGTCACCATTTGGTACTTTAAGTGCTTTGATTCTATTGTTTACTTTGTCTTTTGCAATATTAGAGAATATATCAAGTGTACAAAAGTCAAATATATCAGAAACCTCTGTCATTTTTAAATCATATCTCATATCAGGTTTATCCGAACCATACAATTCCATAGCGTCATTATATGTCATTCTTACAAATTTAGATGGTACATCAAAACCACAAGCAGTAAATGTATCATATATAACTTTTTCAGCAACGGCGATAACATCATCTTGAGAACAAAAAGACATCTCAACATCTATTTGAGTAAACTCTGGTTGTCTATCTGCTCTTAAATCTTCATCTCTAAAACATTTTGCAATTTGAAAGTACTTATCAAATCCAGATACCATTAAAAGTTGTTTAAATAGTTGAGGAGACTGTGGTAAAGCGTAAAACTCACCGTGATGAACTCTTGATGGTACTAAATAATCTCTAGCTCCCTCTGGAGTTGATTTTGTCAATATTGGAGTTTCTACATCTAAAAAGTCCATATCATTTAAACAGTTTCTTACTGCAATATTTGCTTTACTTCTTAGTTTAAATATATCATAAGATTTTTTTCCACGAAGTTCTAAGAATCTATTTCTAAGTTTAATCTCTTCATTTACTTTATCATCATTTAGATCAAATGGTATAGTTTTAGATTTGTTTTCAATAATAAGATTATCAACAACAATCTCTATTTTACCCGTTATAAGATTTGGATTTTCAAGACCCTCACCTCTAGATCTTACTTTACCCGTAACTATTAGAACATATTCATCTCTAATATTTTGAGCAATATCATGAACCTCTTTACTATCAGCAGGATCACAAACAAGTTGAACTAAACCATCTTTATCTCTTAAATCTATAAAGATTAATCCACCGTGATCTCTTCTACTATTTACCCAACCAGCAACAGTAACTGTTTGTCCAATGTTATCTTCTGTTACATCTGTACAATAATGTGTTCTCAAAATCTTACCTCTTAATATATTTATTTATATAATTTTTTTGGATTATATCTAAAATATCATTAAAATATATTTTGACACTACTTTCATATCATAATATTAATACATTATATATCTAACATATATCCTTATTTTTATCTCCTGATACGGCTTTGGATAATCTTTATATGCTATTTTTATAGTCCTTATTGTATTTTGGTCAAGTGCAGTATATCCTGAACCATCAGTTATCATTAAGTTACTTATATCACCATTATTATGCAACATAAACTCTACCATATTTATACCTTTTTGTCTTGTTCTTATTGATATTGCTGGGTATTTTAGATGTCTTTGTGTTATTTGACCAATTCTACTTAGATTTGTTTTTAAAAATCTTTTTTCCTCTTTTGATAATAAAAAGTATTCATCTCCATATAGCTTTAGATAACTTTGTGTCCTTTGGTCAAGTTTACTTATCTCTTTTAACTCTTTTTCTATTGATCTCTTTTTTTCATATAAATTATTTTCTTCACTTTTTATAATATTACTTTTATCAATAGTAAAAAACCTTTTTAAATCAATCTGTTTTTTTACTTTAGATTTTTGTATCTTTTTTATCTCTTTTTTTACAATAACTTTTTTTACTGTTTCTCTTTTTTTAACAATTTTTTTCTTTTTTATACTTTTTTCTTTGATAGTTTCTTTTTGTATAAGCTTTTTTTTCTTTATTTTTTGAACTATTTTCTTATCTTTGTTTATAAGTTTTACATATTTAATATTTGTATATCCATGACGTTTTGTATCTTTAGTTTTTGTTGTTGTATTAAATTTCAAGCTATCATTTTCTATCATATCATTAACAAAAATAAATAATAGTATATGAATAACAACTGTAATTAAGAAAGCGTATATAAGTTTTAGCATAAAAAAGTATAGTACAAATAGCTTAAGGATGTGATAAAACTTTAAAAACACTTAAAAAATTATTTAACTTTATCATCAACTCCATACTTTTTAATTTAAAAATGTAAAATACAAAAAATTAAATAACAATATATAAAAAGGGATAATTTTGGAATATAATAAATTAAACGAAGAAGAGCAAAGAGTTATACTAAGAAAAGGGACAGAAGCCCCATATAGTGGTAAGTGGAATTCACATAAAGAGGATGGTGTTTATACATGTAGACAATGTAATGCCCCACTTTACAAGTCATCTAGTAAGTTTAATAGCGGTTGTGGATGGCCTAGTTTTGATGATGAGATTCTAGGTGCAGTTAAAAGAGTAAGCGATGCAGATGGAAGAAGAGTTGAGATAGTTTGTGCTACTTGTGGTGGACATCTTGGTCACGTTTTCGAAGGTGAACAATTCACAGCAAAAAATACAAGACATTGTGTAAACTCAGTATCAATAGATTTTGAACCAGTACAAAATAATAATATACAAAAAGCATATTTTGCTGGTGGCTGTTTTTGGGGAGTTGAATATTTCTTTGAAAAACTAGATGGTGTAAAATCAGCAATAAGCGGATATATGGGTGGTACAATGCCAAATCCAGACTATAGATCAGTATGTACAGGAAACACAGGACATATTGAAGTTGTAGAGGTAACTTTTGATAGTGAAGTTGTAGATTATGAAACACTAGCAAAACTATTTTTTGAAACACACGATGCAACTCAAACAAATGGTCAAGGACCAGATATTGGTAGTCAATATATAAGTGCAATTTTCTATGATAATGCAGAACAAAAAGATATAGCAAAAAACCTTATAAATATACTAGAAAACAAAGGTTATAAAATAGCTACAAAACTAATATCTACATTAAATACACCTTTCTTTGAAGCAGAAGAGTATCATCAAGATTATTACTTTAAACATAATAAGACACCTTATTGTCATTCTTTTCAGAGTAAGTTTTAAAAATCCAAAGGTGATTTTATATCATCTTTGTTTAGCTCCTTTACAACATGGGTATATATCATTGTAGTCTCAATAGATTTATACCCAAGTAACTCTTGAATGGTTCGTATATCAGTACTATTTTATAATGCTTAAATCGAATCTTATCTCT
>JAYEPG010000163.1:0-1694 GCA_034723795.1 Campylobacterota bacterium | reverse complement strand
CAGCAAGGACTATACGATAAACAATCAACCAAAATATATGCAATGGTACACAATGATACAGATAATAAAAAATATAAAACAATTGCTTTTGAAGAGGCTATGTCAGATATATCAAATCAACTTTTCTCACAAGTTAGTTCAGAACAGTTTTTAGATAAACAATTATCAGATGATGAATTTTCTCAAAACTTCAAACATAAGATTTATATAGTATCAAATCTTCCAATACATGGAGTGATAAAAGAGCAAGAAAAAGTTATAGATGATAAATACTATCTTTTGATGTCATTTGATAAAAAAAGTGTATCTCATATATACAAAGACAAAGCAAATGAATTAGCAAAAGAGTTGGATATAGTTTTAGAAGATTATAAAAAACAAAACAATCTATCAACAAAAGAGATAATATTAAATACTCTAAGTAAAAAACTAGAAAGTTATGAAAAATATTCTTTAATAGCAAAACTTCTAAATCAAAAAAATATTTCAAAACCAAAAGTAAAACCATATTTTATAGAAAAACAAATAAGAGAAATATATAATATCACTTCAAACAATATAGAAGATTTGACAAAGATTCTAGCAAAGACAATAAGGAAATCAAAGATAAAAAATTCTATAAAAGTTATGCCATTTTTCTATGAAGACAAAGGCACTTATAGCTCTTTTTCTTCACAACTTCAAAACCATTTAGAAAATGAATTAAGCAAAATTATGAATATTACGACAAGTCAAGATGCTCTTTTTAAATTATCTGGTAATTTTTTCTTAAAAGAGGATCATATTATAGTAAAAGCTGTACTATATGATAGTTTTGGAGATATAGAGCTTGTATCTATGGCAAAGATGAAGATAAAGAAAAAAGACAAAAAGTACTATATACCAAAAGTAAATGAATATTCAAGTCTAAATGAGCCAATACTAAATAAAAATTTAGATGTACAGGTGCGAATAAATAAAATGACAAAAAACCTTTTATTTAAAAAGGGTGAAGCTGTAAATATAGAAGTAAAAGTATCAAAAGAATCATATATCTACATCATAGGAAATATGAGAACAAAAGATGGTAAACAAATACAGTATCTAATGCCATTAAATTATAATAAAGACAAAACTAAATATCAAATGCATATACCATATCAAAACTCAAACCTTTGGGTAAGTATAGGAGAGTTTGAAGTATATCCACCTTTTGGTGTAGAAGTATTGCAAGTATTTGCTACAAATATAGATATATTAAAGCAGTTGCCATATACACAAATTCAAAATATAAATGGCGAAGAGTATGATGTGATAGTTGATGAAAATAAAAAAACTATGGTAGCAGCTAGATCTATTTCTAATATGAGAGGACTTAAACGACTAAAAGAGAATAAAGAGCTTCAGAAGGCGGAAGTTGTTTTGAAGTTTACTACGGTTAGGGAATAAGATGAGACTTCAAAGATTTTAGATATAATCATAACAATATATAAAAAATCAAAGGCTAAACATGAGTAATACACTAGAAGTAATTGATAGTAGCCAAGATATACAATCCAAAATATATAATATTCGAGGACTTCAAGTGATGCTTGATACTGATTTAGCGAAACTTTATGATATAGAAACAAAAACATTTAATCAATCAGTACGAAGAAATATTAAAAGATTTCCAGAAGACTTTAGATTTCAGCTCAATGATGATGAAAAAAATG
>JAYEPG010000162.1:0-1695 GCA_034723795.1 Campylobacterota bacterium | reverse complement strand
TTTATATTAAAAAATTACAAAATAAAGATTTAATAAATTTCAGAGATTATTTAAAATCAATTAAAAAAAGTGCTAAAAAATCAACATTAAATAATATATTAACTAATATCACTACATTTATAAATTATTGTAAAGATACAGCAAATTATATACAAAATACAATAACCAAAAATATAAAAATAAACAAAACTATCAAAGATGAAAAAGATACAGTTCAAGGCTGGAGTGATAAAGATATACAAATATTATTTGATAATATAAAATCACTTACACATACTTCTCATAAAAATATAGCAAGAAAATATGAACATGAATATTTAATGATTATAAAACTAGCAATGTATACAGGTTCAAGAGAATCTGAAATATTACAATTAACAAAAGAAGATATTAAAAGAGATGTTAATAATATATTATATATAGATATTAATGTTAATGAAAAAAAATCAATTAAAAATATATCATCTATTAGACACATTCCAGTTCATCGAGATTTAGAAAAGGATCTCTTAGAATATATTTCACATAAAAGAAAAATTTTATTTAAAATTACTTTAGCAATATTTTCAAAACAGTTTTCAGATTATAAAACAAAACTAGGATTTGAAAAAACAATTAAAGTATTTCATAGTTTCAGGCATACCTTACAAGATAAGTTAAAACAAAATATGGTGCAAAATATGGTAATTAATGAACTAACAGGACATTCTCAAGATGATAGTTCAAAGATGACTGATAGGTATACCAATAAATATAGTTTGAAAATTTTAAAAGAGGAACTTGATAAAATTAAATATGAGATAAATTAATACTTATAATCATATTGTAAATATGAAAATAAGGAAAAAAATGAAAAATACAACAAAAGGTAAGAACCTTTTAAAAACTATGTTAGTGGGAAGTTTGTTAGTTGGAGTTGGTGCTAATGCTGCTAAATTTAGTCATCTTTCAAATGTTACATATGAGGAGGGTACAATGGACACAGGATTAAGTCAAAAGATCAATGTACTATATAAAAATGGAATTGCACTCCCTGATAAATTTGCAGGGGATTGTACTATTCCAAAATATACATATTGTTTTAAAAGTAATGAAAACTCATCAACATGTTATGATTACAGAAGTTTCCCTTCTAAACTTCTCCCTCTTGGAACTGCTATAAAACAAGTGTTTTCATACAATCCTAAATTCCCATCAAAACCATACACTACATCAATAAATTATGTTTGTGTTTCACCAACAGGTGCTACAAGTGGTGGTTCATCATATGATGATTCAGCACTACAAGATAGATTAGACAAATTAGAATCAACAGTATATAGTTGTACTCAGTAAAACCAATAATTTTAGAGCAGTCAGCATTTTTTAAAAATAATAATGGATAAAATAAATTCAGTTTCTTCTATCCATCTTTTGATTCCTATATCATCTGCATCATGATTTTTTTTCCCAAAAAATTTTGGGTCAATATATTTTGATACTGTTTGTCTACATAATCCACAATCTTTTACTAATTGTAAATTTGAATATTCTTTATATTCTTCTTTTTTTAATTTTCTGATCACTTCATAAATTTTTTTCAATGTGTCCTTTTTTCTTAAATTATTTACATATTTAATATTTTCAACTCTAGTCATTTAATTTCATTTTTTTTATTTGTGTTAATTACAGTTGATTATTTTATCATTTATTTAT
>JAYEPG010000161.1:0-1716 GCA_034723795.1 Campylobacterota bacterium | reverse complement strand
AAAAAATATTTTAAATAGTTTTTCTAAAATCTGCTTAGTTGGTTTTGAAAATTTGGTCGGATTTACCTATTGATAAATGAGTAACTCACTAAATTTTATATAATGATATAATTTGCTATAATATACTTATGAAAACAAAACAAATAATATCACTAATATTGCTTTTTGTAGCAATTAATTCAACAGTCTATTTTTTAACAAAAATAAACACTCATCACAAAATAGATATGGTTTTAGATGATGATTTAAAGATTTTACAAACTCATTATAATATTTTAATGGAATCTCAAAAACATATATCTTATGCTATTTCTAAATCTATTTTAAGAAATACAGATGTTATAAGATTATTGGAAAATTCTTATAATAAAAATAAAGATATACAACATAATAATAGAACAGAACTAAACACTCAACTTATAGAACAATACAAAACTGCTAAAAAACAAGGAATACTACAAATACAATTTGTATTTCCTAATAATGTATCTTTTTTAAGAGTTCACAAGCCTAGTAAGTTTGGCGATGATTTAACAAATGTTAGAGAAGATTATAAAATAGTAAGCAAAACACATAAACCAATAAGAGGTTTTATTCAAGGTAGAACTACACATGGATTTAGAAATGTATTTCCTATATTTAATAAAGAAGATAAATATATAGGTGCTATGGAGATATCTTTTACAAGTGATAGAATACAATGGTACTTAAATCATATAAGCCATATACATAGTCATTTTTTAGTAAATAAAAATATATTTGATTCTAAAACATGGAAAAGAGATGATTTGGTATTGAAGTATGAACAAAGTGCAGAATCAGAAAACTATATGTTTAATATAGGAGATATGCATACAAAAGAGATATGTATCATTGAAAATAAACTAAAATTAGCATCTAAAAAAGAAGAGATAGATAATAAAATGCAAATAGAAAAGGGTTTTGCTTTATATGTGGAGCATCAAGGTCATATAAAGGTTGAAACATTTTTACCTATTAAAAACCTATCAAACAAAACAGTTGCATGGATAGTTGGTTATGAAGAAAATAAAATTATAGAAAGTACTCTTTTTTCTAAAATGATAGTTGGGATAGTTTTTTTTATGATATCTATTGTAGTTATATTTTTAATAGCTAAACAGTTGATATTAAATAGACAAATAACATCAGAAAAAGATAAGTTTAAAAAACAACATCAACTATTGAACGAGATGTTAAATACAACAGAAAATATAATGATAATTACAGATTTAAAAGATATTAAACTTTCAAATGATAAGTTTAAGTCTATTGTTAATATTAGCCACAGTAGTGAGTTTAATAAAAAAACAAATAACAATATGATAGATTTGTTTATGGAATCAGATGGCTATTTACATCATAATTTACCAAAAGAAAATGAAACTTTTGTAGATTTGATTAAAAGAACAAAAATTACAGATAGAAAAGTCTTAATTCTTAACGAACAATTTGTACCAAAAGCATATTCTATTGCAATTCAAAAGCTTAAAAATAATGGAGATTATCTAATTACATTATCTGATATTTCAAAACTGCAAGAGGAGCTAGTAAAAGTAGAAGAAAAAGCGTATATAGATGGACTTACTCAAGTTTATAATAGAAATAAATTTGATGAACTTTTTGAATTGGAGATTAAAAATACAAAAAGATATAAAACACCACTTTGTGTAGCAATTATAGATATTGATAAGTTTA
>JAYEPG010000160.1:0-1719 GCA_034723795.1 Campylobacterota bacterium | reverse complement strand
ATTGACTATATCTGCTATAGCATCACCACCTAAATGGTATATTGAAAATAATATACCATTTAAAGCTTATGAAAATATAGGCTATGGAGTAGGAGCTAGTAAAGTAGAAGCAAAACAAAATGCAAAGGCAGATATATCTAACTCTTTACAAACTACTATAAAATCATCTTTTATCATCAATAAAAATTATTCAAATGATAGTTATAGTAAAAGTGTAAATAGAAATGTAGAAGAGATATCAAATGTTGAACTAGATAATTTAATACAAATAAAAAGTGAATATATAGATAATATTTACTATGTAGCTATAAAATATATCAATCTTCCATTTGCTAAAAAAGTAAGATTAAAGTTTGATGATGTAAGTGTTTTAAAAAAAGAGACAAATAGTTATATTTTAAATACTTTGCTTTTAAAAGAGTTAAAAGATGAATTTGGATTTTATCCAAAAATCACTATAAATAAAGGCAACTTAACTATTGGTAATCAAAGTTTTAATATCAATAAAAATATATTAAAAAAACTATTTTCATCAAATACAAATAGTAATCTAAAACTACAACTACCTAAACAACTTAAACATCAAGAGTATTATTTTATAAATCTAAAATCTAAAAAAAGTGGATATGTAACTTTGATACAAATATATGAAAATGGAGAAACTTCAATACTATTTTCTAATAAAACAGTAAATAATAGTACACAATTAGAATACCCAAATAAAAATGAATACGATGGACTTGAAGCATACCTAAATGACAATCAAACTAAAGCAAAAGATTTAACAATAGCAATGATTTGTAAAGAGAAAAAAGATTTTAGTTACTTTGATAACATTTCAGTATATAAAGAGAAGCATGCTAAAGTTTATGGAAAAATATTTGATATGATGAATGGATGTAATGTAGGTAGTAAAATAATAGAGATAAGGAGATAGCTATGAGTGAAGAGGTAGAACAAAAATTATTAAGACAAATTGAACAACTTCAAAGAGAGATGAGAGAGTTAAAGGGTGTAGATGAGAATCAAATTCCTACATATGCTTTTAGTAAAGTTACACATACTATATTAAAAAAATTAGTAGATATAAAACAATGTATTGATGATACTATATTTGATAAATGGTTTAACAATGGCGAAACAATTGATAAAGAGACTACAAATCTTTTTACAAGACTGATAGAAGATAACTATAGACTTATAAGAGACTATAGCGAGGAAGATTTAAAAATTAAATTTTTAGCACCTATTTTAAATGAAATTCAATTCAAGTCATATAAAAATGAATTTAGAGAATTTTACGAACAACCAATGAGATATGAAACAGAAGATTTTATTTTAAATGGTACGACTGATTTTGTAATAGCAAAAGGATTGTTTGATTGTGAAAAGCCTTATTTTTTTATACAAGAGTTTAAAAAAGGGCAAACAGAAGGTTATCCAGAATCACAATTATTATCAGAGTTAATAAGTGCCGTTGAAATAAATAATTGGGATACTATCAAAGGTGCATATATCGTTGGTGCAATTTGGCATTTTGTTATTTTAAAAAGATTAAAAAAACATAAGTATAATTATTTTGTATCACAAAACTTTGATAGTACAAAAATTGATGATTTAGAAAATATTTATAAAAATTTATTATTTGTAAAAAATGAGATAGTAGAAAAAATAGAAAAAGAAAATAGCTAACTGTCATATCAATTTAACAGACAACAA
>JAYEPG010000159.1:0-1721 GCA_034723795.1 Campylobacterota bacterium | reverse complement strand
ATGGATCAATCTTTAACATACTTACATTAAATCCACTTTGCTTTAAAAGTGCAGCGATACTAGCACTAGTAACACCTTTACCTAAACTACTTAAAACTCCACCTGTTACAAATATATATTTTGTCATCTATTCACCTAGCTTAGTCGTACTAATTTTTATTTTTTTAATTGTTTTCATAATTCTACAAGTTTAGTGCAGGAAGAAGATCATTGTTTTCTTCTATTCTTAACATTCTTACATCTTTAACACAAGCTGTAAACCAAGGATACTGTTTAGCTAGTTTTTGAATAGTCATAACACAATTTACAGCATTAACATTTTCATTACCAAAGTAAACACTACCTTGCTGCCAACTAAAATTGTTTGCTTCCATAAACTTTCTTATATCTCCATAAGCATTTGTTGGAGATGTATTGTGATATTCATTACCTAAACAATTAGTATCAATATCAAATGTTACTGCATACATTATTCATCCTTAAATTTATAAATTTATCTATAAGTATACAAAATCATTACTAAAAAAGTACTTTATCATTGACATTATTAAAATAATTATGTATAACTAAAACGAAAACAAGCACTCCTCAATCTTTAAGACTTAATTACTCTTAAATACTTGGAGTTTAAAAAGGTAAGGTTAATAGCCTTACCTTTTTTTATGATGGGTGGTATCTGAAAATAGGTAAAGGGAACTTCTATAAAAGGAGGAAAGCTTGTTTAGACTTTTATTAATATTAGTCGTGGTTGGATTTATCCTAGTAGTACCAATTTATTTTTGTGCTTGCACTCTCTTTGAGAAAACTACAGAGGGGAGTAATTAACCCCTCACTTAAAATTATACACAATTATCCCTTATACACATTCTAAAATTTAGTTTAATTTACATTAGATATAACAAAAATCATTACTAAAAGAGTACTTTATCATTGACATTTAAAAATATGTTAGTTACAATTCAATTAGTAACATAAACATACTTTTTCGGTAGAATTAGTTACTTATCACATAAAGAAGGATTCTAAACTATGCATACAATAAAGTTAAATATACAAGATAATATTTACAGTCATATAATGTTTTTTCTAAAAAGTTTAAATTCAAAAGATATTGAAATCATAGATAATAATAAATCATCAGAAGCTTTAAATATAAATTATGAAAATTGGACTCAAAAAGAGATAGAAAATATTGGCAAAATAGGTTTACACTCAAAAAGTTTTTTAGATGATAAAGAAGATTATTCTAAATGGTAGGTAATATTTATTTAGCCAAGATATATTTTACAGATTTAAGTGAATATAAAATCAGACCTGTTTTAGTTATAAAAGAATTAGATAAAGATTGTATATGCTTACAGTTGACATCACAATTTCATTATTCTAAATTGAAGTTAACTAATAATGACTTATCACAAGGTAGTTTAAAAAAAGACTCTTTGATTGTAGTACCTAAAAACTTTACTTTACATAAGTCTATTTTATTTAAATATATAGCAACAATTAAAAAAGAAAAATTGCAAAATATATATAAATTATTTTGTGATGATATAGGTTGCAACAAAACCAAATAGTCTAAAGAAAAACTTCTCAAAATACCCAATTATCCCTTATACACATTCTTAAATTTAGTTTAATTTATATTATATATTATGTCATACTATCCGAAGCTTTTTTCATTTTGTAAAGCAAGTAAGTAAACGATAGAGCCATCGAAAATA
>JAYEPG010000158.1:0-1724 GCA_034723795.1 Campylobacterota bacterium | reverse complement strand
TCTGCATCACTTTTAGGTATGTCAAAAGCATTAGGTGAAACTATGATTGTTGTTATGGCAGCAGGTATGAATGCAAATAAACTTTCAATCAATCCACTTGAAGATATGACAACAGTTACAGTTCAAATAGTTACGGCTCTTACAGGTGATTTTGAATTTAATTCACCTGATACATTAAGTGCATTTGCTTTAGGTTTGGTTCTATTTGTAGTAACTTTAGGTTTAAATATAGTATCAGTGATGTTGATACGAAAATTTAAAGAAAAATACAAAATGTCAAGTTTATAAGGAATACAAATGTCAAAAAACAAAAATATATTTTACGATCCAAGTTTAGCTAAAAGACATGCAAAAGCAAAAATATTTAAACTTTTTGCAATTGGTTCTTTAGTTTTATCACTTATGTTTTTAGCAATATTCTTAACAGATATGGTAGTAAAAGGTTCTAGTGCAATAAAACAAACATATGTACAAGTTGAAGTGACTTACAATGAAAGAACAGTTAAGAGTACAAGAAAAGCAATTGATAGAAAGTACAGAAAGATTGTAAGTCGTGCATGGCTTCGAGAGATTCCAAAACATGTAGAGGCAAATCCATCTTTAATGGGTACTACAACTTTAGTGTGGGCATTGGCTGATGATCAAGTTGATATGTATTTCAAAGAGTATTACTATAAACTAAAAAGTAAAGATTTGGCTACATTAAAAGAGTTAATTGAAAATAATAGAGTTGAAAAAAGATTTAACACTATTTTCTTCACTCAAGGGGATAGTAAAATACCAGAGTTTTCAGGTATCGCATCTGCTGCTATTGGTACAATATTGACTCTACTTGTTACTATGGCAGTTGCATTTCCTATTGGAGTTGCTACTGCTGTATATCTTGAAGAGTTTGCAGATCAAGACTCTAAATGGTCACAAATAATTGAGATAAATATAAATAATCTTGCTGCTATTCCGTCTATTTTATTTGGACTTTTGGGACTTGCCATATTTATAAACCTATTTGGCTTTCCACGAAGTAGTGCTTTAGTTGGTGGTCTTACACTTGCATTGATGACTTTACCAATTATTGTTGTAACTTCAAGAGCAGCTTTAAGAAGTGTACCTGCAACTATAAGACAAGCAGGATATGGACTTGGTCTTACAAAAGTTCAAGTTGTACGTGATCATGTTTTACCTTTAGCATTTCCAGGAATTATGACAGGAAGTATCATCGGACTTGCTCAAGCTATGGGGGAAACTGCACCACTTATAATAGTTGGTATGATTGCATTTATTCCAGATGCTCCTTCAAGTATAATGGATGCAGCAACTGTTATGCCTGCACAAATATTTACATGGGCTGGTATGCCAGAGAGGGCATATATTGAGAGAACTGCAGCAGGAATATTGGTACTTTTAACAGTACTTATAAGTTTAAATGCGGTAGCAGTGTATTTAAGAAAGAAGTTTGAGGTTAAGTGGTAATAATATGATAAAGAGAATAAAAAAACTACTAAAAATAAAAACAATTGATGAAAAAAAAAGAAAAATATATCGATTTATTAAATAAATTTAATGAAAAGATAAAAAAAGTTGAAAAGAAAACTGATACGGAAGCTAAAGAAGAACTACGTATAATGAAACAATTAAGAAAAAACTTAATTAGAAAAATAGGATGAAAAAAAATAAAATAAAATAGTAGTAAAAGATTTAAATCTTTGGTATGGGGCTTAATTAAC
>JAYEPG010000157.1:0-1757 GCA_034723795.1 Campylobacterota bacterium | reverse complement strand
TAACTGAAGCACTTTAACTAGTTATTTGGTTTTAGTTTTCTCCTTCATTAATTATAGTTGACTTTTTAAGCCCATAATACCTAAGCTAGCTTAAGTTTTTAGACCCCCAATTTTTTCATTAAATCGACTTTTATCAAATTTTAGAATCTTTATCTATTTTATTACTTGTTTTTTATATAAATTATTATAGATTTCTTACAAATAATTTTATAAATTATTCTTCGTAAGATTTACCTATTAAAGTTACTCATCTTCTTGTAGTGAGCTTAATACTATTTCTTTAAGTTTAAATTATAAAATAAATTTTTACTGAAAGTATCGTAAGTTGTTATTATATTATGTATCACTCTAAAAAAATTTAAGTGAAATCCACTCTAAATAAGTCAAGATAGCCAAGGGAATAAAGCTAACTAAAATATACCAATTAACTTTCATAAATAGGCATATTTAAAATTCCAGATAATCTGACCTCTTGGATATAACGTCTAAGTTGAAAACAAGGTATCCAAACGTCTTGATTTTTAGCTATTTAATTTATCTTAATGCGACACATAAAAGCTAGATAATTTCGCACTATTACCTTGTTTTTCTTTCCAACGTTTTGTTATATCTGCTATTTTATTGATATCTAGATTGTCTATGTAAAACTCTACCAATTATTATTGTATCATCTAGTACATCAAATAGTATTCTATAGTTTCCTATTCTTAGTCTATATGCTGGTTCAAAATTTGTAAGTTTTTTAATATTTTGTATATTTGGAAAATCTTTTAATTCTAATACTTTATTATGTATTTTAGTTTTAAATGGTTCTGAAATATGTTTTAAGTCCTTAATAGCACTTTTTCTAATCTTAATCTTCATTTTTCAAATAATTTTCAAAAGATACAGTTTCTTCGCTTCTTGTTGCTTTTAAAATTTTTAAGTCTTCAATATCTTCTTTAGAAGATATTTCTAATCCATCACTTTTAAAATGTTCTAACATCCATAAAACTTTTTCAGTTAAAGTTTCATTTTTAATATTTATTGTTAATGTTTGCATAATATTCTCCAATATCTAAAATATACATCATTTTATCTAAATGATGTATATTTTATCTTTAAACTTTATTATTTCCAAAGTGGAAACCAACAATCACCAGAACAGTAGTATAAACCTTTATCTTCTCTAAAAGGTGAATGAGTAAATTGTTTACCACAAGTTGCACATTGCCACATAATATTATTCCTCCTTTAATAAATTTGCTATTCAAATTAATAAATAAGCATATTTAAAATTGAGAGTGATGGTCAATCTTAGATATAACAATCGAACTGAAAAACAAGTTACCCTCAATCGGTTTGCTGATTTATTTTTATAACCACTAAATGATAGCTATTTGTGGCTTAAAAATTAGCAAGGGTAACTTGTTTTTTTCCTGTACTTTGTTAGATGTTTCTATTTAATTGTATATGGATTATTTTCAATAAATTTAGACATCTTATTCATAAGTAATTGCTTTTCCATTTGTAAAGTTTTTAAATGTTCTATTGATTTTTCTGATGAAATTACATATCCATTATTAATTTTAGTTTCATCCCCACTTGCCATACTAGTGTAAAAACTTACATTATCACTAGCTTTATCAATTTGTTTATCAATGAATTTTAGTCTTGTAGTAAAATAAGTCTCAATATTTTTTAATGATTTATTTCTTTCCTGCATTATTTTATTTTGATATTCAATTTCTTTTGTATTCTTTTCAATTGCCTGTTTT
>JAYEPG010000156.1:0-8982 GCA_034723795.1 Campylobacterota bacterium | reverse complement strand
TTATTGTTTTCAGATTAGTATTTATCGCATTTTAAAGAGATGTCAGTTAATATGTTATTTTAAGTGCTTAACATATATAATGTATGTTTAATAAATAGTTATGCTCACTTAAAAAATGGAGATTACTATATATTACGATTTTAGAATATAGGTGAAATAGTTAAATCTAACTTTTATTTAGATTTGTTATTTTTAAGAAAAAAGTTTAATTAAAGTTTCGGAGAAAATATGAAAAGATTAATGAACTTTGTCGTTGCAACTACTCTAGCAATAGTATTTAGTGGTTGTGCTACAACAGGAATAAACTACAATAAAAAACTAAAAGAATTTACATTAACGAATAATGGTAAAAAAAGTATATTTACTAAAATAGAATTAGATTATTCAACTAATAAAAATTATGTAATTCAGAAAAAAGGTAATGAAGAGGTTACTAGATATTATAGCAAAACAAGTTTATGTAAAAAAATTACTGTATTTGAAGCTTTGCCATTAGGAATGAATAGATATTATTTAAGTAATGCATATCATGATTTAAAAGATAGATACAAAGTAAATGTAGTTAAAAGAGATCGATTTGCTATCGTCCATTTACCGCATAAATTAATAATTGGTTTTGATGGTAGCCATAATGCTCATGGTCCTAGTTCTAAAACATTCATAGAAATGAGTCCTAAATGTTGGAATACATTCAAAGATTCAATTGATGTATCTTATGAAAATGGTTTTGATAGCTATGGTATTCACAAATATACTGGAACAAAATATGATAAAGATGGCTATGATAAGAATGGTTATTTAGAAAGTGGTTTTGGAAAAGATGGATATACAAGAGAAGGTTACGACAGACAATACTTTAATAGAAAAGGATTTCATTTTGATGGTTCTCATAAAATAACTGGTACAATTTATAATGAAAATGGTTATTCAGAAAATGGTTTTAATATAAATGGATTACATAAAGATACACAAACTAAGTTCAACTCTAATGGATACGATGTTGATGGCTATATGAAAGACGGATTCAATAACAATGCAATTAATAAGACTACTGGTACAAAATATGATGAAAATGGATATGATCTTGATGGATATGATATTAATAATTTTAATAAAAAAGGCATTCATTATATTACAGGAACAAAATATGATGAAAATGGAAAAGATATTAATTCAAATAAAAAATAATTAGCATAACAAAGCGTTGGAAAGAAAAACAAGGTAGTAGTGCGAAATTATCTAGCTTTTATGTATCGCATTAAGATATATTAAATAGCTGATAGTCAAGACGTTTGGATACCTTGTTTTTCAACTCGTGACGTTAGACAAAAACAAAAGGGTGGTGAAATGTCTTTATATGAAATAACATTATCAGAAATGAAAAAAAATTTTAATTTATTACATTCAAAAATAGAAGAACCAGAATATATTGAATTAGGTAGTCATAAAGTCTTTAGATATAAAAACAAATCAGCTAATATTGCGATGATACAATATATGGCAAGAGTTATAAGTGGTCTGTACTCTACAAAATTATTAATTGAAAATACTTTTATACAAGAATGTAACACATTATTTAGAACAATTGATGAATTTAATCAAAATATATCATTTTTAGGATATTCATTAATTGATAATGAGATAACACCATTACAACAAACTTTTTTAGATAATTTTTTCCAAGAAGAATTTGACAATCCTGAAAATGCTTTTTTATCAACACAAAAAAGAGGTATGGTGTCAAGAGATAAAATTAGAGCTTATATATCGCAAAAAAGTGAAAATCCAGTTAACCAAAGTGATACACAAAAAAACTATGAAATTATAGATAAATTTTACTCAGGATTTGTTCATGGTACCTCGGTATCGATACTTGATATGTACAGTGTCAATCCATCTAAATATCATTTAAATGGGTTATCTTATGAAGCTCCTAGTGTAGATTTAGCAAAACAATATTTTGAAGACCGTTTATATGAATCTATACTCTCCTTATCATTTATTGCTTTATCATTCAAAGAACATGATATATTTCAAAATATACAAAGTTTAAGATTTGAATTTGAAAGGCAAACAAGTAGAGATGAATATGAAGATCCAAATATTGGTATTAAAAAAATGAAAGTTAAGAACAAATAATATAAGTTCTAATTAAGAAGTTAAAAAGTTAATAATAGATAAAATAGACGTAAATACAAAGGAAAGGCATAATATGACAAAAGCATTTTTAGAACCGATGATTGTAAAAACTGAAAGTGAAAAGTTAATAATGAATGCATTTTCAAAAAAAAGTTTAAAAAAAGTAAAAACTTACAATACTACAAAAAGAACTAATTTAAAACAAGTACATAAAAGAAAACTATCTGTAAGTGATATTTTTTAAATAAATCATCTTCAATGAATAGAACTAAATTTGATGATAAATTTTCTTGTTTCAGTTTATCTGAAATAATTGAAAGTTCAACTTCTAACAATAAAATCAAAAAACTATTACAAACTTTTAAATGTAATCAAAACCTAGATTTACAAGATTTTTTACATAATAAAGCCTTAGTATTTGAAAAAAATTTGAGATCAAGAACATATCTTTATATTGATAATAATTCAAAAAATATAGTAGCTTATTTTACAATAGCTATAAACACACTTTATACGGACAATATCTCAACAGAAGTTATAAAGCTTTTAGATGGATATAGAGATGATACAAAATCAATACCATGCTTTTTAATCGGTCAATTAGGTAAATCAGACTTATACAAAGATGTTAAAATAGGTCAATTTATAATAGAAGATGCTATTGAAATAATAGATAAATCTCAAATATCATTAGGTGGTAGATTTATCCTTTTAGATTCTATAAATATAAAAGAGGTAATATCATTTTATGAGGATAATTTATTTTTTGCAATAGAAGACAATCAAGAACTAGATAGTATCAAAATGATAAAACCATATTTTACAAATGAAGAAAAAAACTAAAATAGTTTACTGCAAGCTGTCACTAGTTGGCAATTGTCTAACAAGTTAGGGAAACTAACAAGGCTAGTATAAAAGACAACGAAACATAGGAACAAGAACAACTAGGAAGTGCAGTTTTTATAGCTTCAAAGCTTCGAGTGAATAAACCTAAACACCAAAGTATTAAGTATTTAGTTCACTTGTAGCTTAACTCAGTCGTTAAATATTCAATTTAAAATAACTTTTATTCTATCTTTTCATCCTCTTTTTCAACTGGTAAATTAATAATGTCTATAATTTTATTAAGTGATTTTTGAATATAAAAATCTTTATTTTCTAGTTGTGTAATAGTTTTGATATTTATCTTCTCATATCTATCTATTTTATGGTCACTTAAAAGTGCTTTTACCATTCTATTTATAAACTCTTCATCTACATCATCTGGTTCAGTTATGTTATCAGATAGTTCATCTAAAAAGATATTGCAATATCTTTCATTTTTTATAATATTTAGAAGATATATTATAAACATTGGTAGATGTATAACTTTATCTTGCCATCTATTTAATATAATCTCATGTATAATTTTTGTCGCTTCTAAAGAGTCAAACTCTATAGCAAAAAGTATCTGCTCTACGATTGCTTTTGAGTGATTAAAGTTTATATTTATAGATATGTTATCTATATTTAACTCATCTTCTATAAATGCTTTAAGAAAAATAGATGGATTGTTTTTAACACAAACTCTTATCAATCTTTTCTCTTTTTTCTTATCGTTTCTAGCTTTCTCTCTTAATGCTCTATTTTTCAGATATTCAGTGCCATTAAAATACTCTCCAAAAGGGTAGTAAGCTACACGTAAAAACTTTAATACTTCTACACTAGAAAAGATTCTCTCTATATCAAGCGGTTCATTAGTAAAATAAGAACCTACATAGTTACTATCATCAACTAAACAAAACCCTAACACATCAATAGGTATATCTATTTTATTTGATGAACTTTTCAAACGATGGCTATTTAAGTTGTATGACTTATCTAAAGTTACAAGAGTCAAACTAGATGTTGAATCATCGTTATAAAGTGTAGCAACTAAATTATCTTCATCATGGCTTTTAACAATACCATTATAAGATACACTACAAAATGTGTTCCATCGTACATCATCATATATTTTTCTTACACTTGATACCTCTTCCCCATAATATGGATAGTTTGTAAGATTGAAAAACTTATTTAGTTCAAATCTATCAAATATATTTGCTTTATCTCGCAAGATTTGTGTTTTTAGTTCTGGCTGAGTTATAAAATCTTCATGAAAAGATGTGATTATTATCTGATTGTTTATTATATCGTTACTTGTTAATCTATTAGTCTCATTTAAAAACTTTATGTTGTCTTTTATATCTTTTAAAAAAGTTCTATATTTTGGTTTTAAAGTTTTTTCTATCAATGTTACATTTAGTTGTTTTGTAAATATTTTATCACCAACTTTTATCTTTAATGTATTTTTTCTATTGATTAAAATATCATAAGTTAAATCCATATCATAGTTAAAGTTTTCAATACTATCAAGGTCATAAACAACTCCACCACTATATGACCATCTTACTATTGAGGCATCTTGTTCTATATCTATTAGCTCATCAACTTGCCTTGCACTTAAAGCAATTTTATTATATCTTAGTTTATATTGTATAGGTTCCTCAAATGATAAAAAATCACTCATTGCATATAGTTCAAGGTTATTTAACCAGGATGGAGCTTTAATATACTCTGTAAAGTTTAGTGAAAATTGGAAATGATCACCATCATCAGCTTTAAAGTTTGAATCTTTTGTGATATTAGTTATAAGATTTACATAACCATCAAAATATTCATAGATATTATCTTCTTGACAATCAACTTCAAAATCTGAATCTATAAGTATAGAATAGTTTTTTGTAACATCTAGCTTATTGTTTTGGTCTTTGTACCATTTTCCATCTTCATCAAATATCAAAATATCATGATTAAAATCAAACAACACAAACTCTTCAAAATAAACCACTTTATTACTGTTGTCTTTTATCTCTATTTTTATTTTATAGTTTTCTGGTTCTTTTATAAATATCAGGTTTTCTAAATAAAACTTATCTGTTATCTCATCTTTTAATAATTTTGATTTAAACTTACCATCTACAAAAATATCATAGTTGTTATGAATAAGATTTAAGATATAAAAATCATCCCCATCTATACTAAACTGTAACTTTTCATCTTTATATTTAACACTATCTAAAAAAAAGTTATTTTCTATTTCATCTTTATTTATAAGGCTACTATGTAACTTTGCTTTTGAAAGTTTAAGAAGGTCATCTAAATCAAAATCTTTAAACCATACATTTTGTTTTAAAAACTCTATAGCATCTTTTTTTGATATTAAACTTTGAGAGTATCTTTGTAAAACTTTCCAAGCACTCAAAAAAGTACTTGAAAAGTTTTCACTTGTTCTGTTTGTTAAACTATCAATTATTGAATTTTTTGAAGTTGATGTTAACCAATAGTTTACATTAGAAAATCTTTTTAAAATACCCATTTGTAAAAGGATAGTATCTGTAGGTTTACCATTGTCATATCCATCACGTAGATTAAATCTAACTATAGCATCTTGTATAGCTTCGCTTAAATAAACATCAGGTTCACTATCATCAACAAAATAGTTATCTATGAAAAATGTATTATTATCCTCTTCATACTCCATCAAAGCATCAACAATACCTATCCATAAACTATTGTAAGATAACTCATATCTTAAAGTAGTTATAAATGATAGAAAAAACAGCCCAAAAGCTTGTTTGGCTGTTACACCTAAGCTATTAATCTCTTCTAAATCTATATCTTCTATTGTATTTTGTGTAAAATCTATTTTGAATAATGTTTCTTCTATTTTATCTTTTATATCTTTTATATCTAACTCAATAATTGAGCTCTTTTTTTGCCCTAAACTCTCTACTCTTTTTATAATCTCAACGATAATATTTTGAAACATTCTTTCCCTTATTTTAGTACCATATTTTTTAAAAAAAGGATTCTATCTATAATTTGCTTCAAATACACATTATATGTAGTAATATTGTAATATTTTTTTAAAATAATATCTTATTCTACACATAACGAAACATCAATATCAAACTAATAAGATATAGATTTAGTGATTCTTATAGTTTTTAAAGGATATTTACTTCTTTTTTTATATTTTTTTCCATTGTAATAAAAGATATTTTTATATCCTTGAATTTTTTTCTCAGTTTTATAGTCATATTTTCTTACAACTACATCTTTATATCTAGTTTCAGTACAATACTGGGTTTGATAACTACCTTGTCTAGTATTATTTGCAATATTTGCACCAAGTAAACCACCTATAACTCTTGCAGCCTCTCTACCATGACCACCACCGATTTGATTTCCAACTGCTATACCTAAACCAGCACCTATAATTGTATCTATACCTAATGAGTTTTTATCCTCTTGAACATAACTATTACCACATGGTACTTTTACACTATATGGTTGTGAAACCACCTCCTCATAAGGTACTCTTACATTTATAGTTTTATAGATTGGTTTTGATTTTATCACATCTACATACTCATAGTTGTCCATTGATTTAGCACTTAGACTATTTATACTTGCAAAAAGAAGACCCGCTACTAATAGTTTTATATTTTTAACTCTCATTTTAAATCCTTTGAAGTTATTTATTTAGAATTATAAATCAAAATTGTGGATTGATTGTGGATTGATTATTTATTACTTTATGCTACAATACTTTATGAATAAAAAGATATTGTTATTAGAAGATGATATGGCTTTAAATGAAACTATTGTTGATTATCTTGAAAATTTAAATTATGATGTTATAAGTGTATATGATGGAAATAGTGCTGTAGATACTATTTATGAGAACAGTTTTGATTTGCTACTATTAGACGTAAACGTTCCTGATATAAATGGATTTGAGATATTAAAAAGTATAAGAGATCAAGATATTACAACTCCAGCTATTTTTATCACATCTTTAAACTCTATGGTTGACCTTGAAAATGGCTTTGAAAGTGGTTGTGATGATTATATAAGAAAACCGTTTGCATTAAAAGAGTTAAAGCTTAGAGTTGAGACTATTTTAAAAAGGGAATTTTTCCATCAAAATAATAGTAAAATACAAATAGATACAAATATATTTTATGACAGTGACAATGACTTGTTAGCTGTAGATGAAAAAGATATACAGTTAAACAATAAAGATGCAAAACTATTAAAACTATTTTTACAAAATCAAGAGCAGATCTTGTCGCATGAAACTATATACTCTACACTGTGGGAGTATGATGAACAATATAGTCAAACAGCGTTAAGAACATATATAAAAAATTTAAGAAAATATTTGGGGAAAGAAAAAATTGTCAGTATTAAAAAACTTGGATATAAATTTACCAAAAAGTGAGAAAAAGACTCTATATAGATTTTTATCTTTATATATCTTTTTTACAGTTATAACTTTAGCACTTACTGTATCTTTATACTATACACTACAAAAAGAGTTAAAAACACAACAAAAAATTATATTGCTAAATCAATACGCAAACGAGTTTATAGTCAAACTTCAAGATCTTCATAGCAATAAAATAGATAGTTACCCTGTAAATGATAAATTTAAAACATCTTTATATGATGAAAATTATGATTTAATATACTCAACACTAGAGTATCCAAAAGCACAGCTTGACCAAGTTTCATATACAAAAGATAAAATAATAAGATATATAAAAGACCCTCAAGGCTACTACTTAAATACCCAATATGTAATTGTACAGATTATGGATGATAAACTATGGTTAAAAGAGACTATAAAAACTATTAGTATATATGGAACAATATTTTTTATCTTTATGTTAGTAGTTGGTTACTTTTTATTAAACTTATTTTTAAAACCTATGAAAGATGCTCTACATCTACTTGATACTTTTATAAAAGATACTACACATGAACTAAATACCCCAGTAAGTACTATAATGACAAATATTGAACTAATAGATAAAGATAATATAGATGATAAATATCTATTAAAGAGTATCAATAGAATTGATATAGGGGCTAAAACTATCTCAAATATATACGATGACCTCACATATCTTATTTTAAACCAAAAGCAAGTATCTAAAAATGAAGAGTTAAACCTAAAAGATATAGTAGAACAAAGAGTTGAATACTTCTCAATTCTAGCAACAATAAAAAAAATCAATATAACAAGCAATTTAAATAAAGATATAACTCTAACTATAAATAAAAAGAAAATATCAAAATTAATAGACAACATCTTATCAAATGCGATCAAATACAATAAAGTAAATGGTAGTATCAATATTGTTTTAGATATAAATAAACTAAGTATTGAAGATACAGGTCGAGGGATTAAAAAAGAAAATATAGACTTGATGTTTGACAGATACGCAAGATTTGATAAAAGTGTTGGTGGTTTTGGTATAGGATTAAATATAGTAAAAATGATATGTATTGAATATAATCTAACTATAAATATAGAATCAACTATCAACAAAGGTACAAAAATCTCAATCACTTGGTAAAGTTTTTAATAAAAGAATTCTATTTCACAATGGTTACACAATTTACTTATATACTTCCCTTGCAATAAAAAACAAGGAGAAGAAAATGAAAAAGATCACAAAAATAGTATTAGGTTTAACAGTATTGGCAACTACAACATTAGCAGCAGATGGTGCATCACTTTATAAAAAATGTGCAGGTTGTCATGGTGCAAATGGTGAAAAAGCAGCGTTAGGTAAATCACAAGTTATCAAAGGTTGGGAAGAAGATAAAACAATCGCAGCACTTAAAGGGTACAAAGATGGAACTTACGGTAGTGTTATGAAAGGTGTAATGAAAGGTCAAGTGGTATCTTTAAATGATGAACAAATTGAATCAATAGCAAAATTTATTGCTACAACTAAGTAAAAG
>JAYEPG010000155.1:0-1760 GCA_034723795.1 Campylobacterota bacterium | reverse complement strand
TTTTTTTTGCTCTTTTTTTAGAACTATTTATTAAAAATATAATATTTAGTAAAATATGAATTAAATAATTTGGATAAATATTTATAACCTATATGTTCTCTATTTTTAATATTGCAGTTTTTATTGCATTAGTTATTTTATGTAACTCTTTATTTGTAATTGAATAAGCAACTATACTATAAATTAATTTACCAAATGGACGTATCCATACTCCATTTTCTACACAGATACTTTGTATCTCTTTTGCATACTTATCACTCTTTAGTTCTACTACTCCTATTGCACCAATACATCTTACATTATTTACAATATTAAGTTTATTTAGCTCTTTTAATTCTTTTGAAAAGATATTATTTATATTTTTAACATTACCTTTCCAATTTGACTTTAAAAGTAAATCTATACTTGCATTGGCAACTGAGCATGCTAGTGCATTACCCATAAAAGTAGGTCCATGCATTAATACTCCAACTTCACTATTTGAAATTGTATCACTAACTTTTTTTGTTGTACACATAGCTGAAAGTGTCATCATACCACCAGTTAAACTTTTTCCAATAGTCATAATATCTGGTAAAATATTAGCATGTTCACAAGCAAACATTGTCCCTGTATGTCCAAACCCAGTTGCTATCTCGTCTGCAATCAATATTAAATCATATTTATTACAAAGTTCTCTTGCAATTTTTAAATATTCTTTATTATGTATTTTCATACCTCCAGCACCTTGAACAATTGGTTCTACAATTACACCTGCAATATTTTTATGATATTTATTTATTGTATCAGCCAAATTATCAATAGAAGTAAAAATATTTTCAGGTAAATAATCACCATATAATGAGTGCATACTATTTTGAGGATCACAAACTCCCATACAACCAAGTGTATCTCCATGATAAGCATTATCTAAAGCTATAAACTTAGATACGTTTTTATTTTTTGCTTTTTGATAAAGTATAGCAGTTTTAAGTGCAACTTCTACGGCAACACTTCCACTATCTACTAAAAAAATACTAGGAAGTTTCGTTAGATTTGTTAATTTACCACAAAGTAGTGATGCTGGTTCATGAGTAAGCCCACCAAACATTATATGTGGCATAATTTTAGCTTGTTTTTCTAATGCCTCTAAAAGTACAGGATGATTGTACCCGTGTATTGCACTCCACCAAGAACTCATAGCATCTGTCAATTTAGTCCCATTTTCTAAAACTATTGTTTGTTCATATGTTTCTTTTACAGGAAGAATATTATCTCTACTTGGGAGAGCATTATAAGGGTGCCATACATGTTGTTTATCAATATCTAAATAATTCATTTGATATTATACTAAAATTTAGATATAATACACAACTTTTACGTAACGGGGTCGACATGGTATCGATTGGAGCAGTGCGTATCTGTTGCATGTGGGTTTGAATTACCCTTAATAAGTTCACAATTTTTTAAACGCAAATAATACTAATTATTCTCCTGCTGTAGCAAAAGCTGCATAGATAAAAGACTCCCCTTAATTGGGTAGAGACTTTGGAGGTTTCCACTACATGATGCTATCTATTGTAGAACATTGGAGACTCACCCCTAGATAGCTTATCGGTTTAGAATTGATTTGAATAAACTGAAACATTTAGAATCTTAGTTTTGAAATAGCCTTGGAAGTTTGAGCTATAATAAATGAAATTTAATCAACTTTATCTAAACATGTAGACGCAGGTATTATCTGTTTTAAGACTCGAGTTCAATTCTCGACGGCTCCACCA
>JAYEPG010000154.1:0-1786 GCA_034723795.1 Campylobacterota bacterium | reverse complement strand
GGCTTAAATTTTTGAATTCTTTTTTTTAGTAGTTATTTATGTTTCATCATCTCTTGTTCTAATAGTTCAATTTTACGCATCAAACCTAGTTTTATATTCTCTTCTTTTGTATTATTTAGTTTTTGTGTTAATCTTTGTATCTCAATCTTAATTGAATTTAAATCTTGGATGTTCATGTCACTTTTTACTTTTTTATATAGATATAATGAGATAATTGTTGTTGTTATCATCAATAGATACAAAATTATTTGTGTAGTTATACCTACATCATCATTTAGATGCAGGTACGAAAGTGATAAAAAAATAATAATGGTTGGTATTAAGATAAACATACTTATACTATAGCTAAAGTAATATTATAAGCTATAAAACTCATAATCCAAGCTACTGCTGTAGTAAATATAAACAGGTACCCTAGATACTTATATCCTCCTGCTTCTTTTGCAAATACCATTGATGCTGCAAAACATGGCAGATATATCATTACAAATACTATAAATGATACTGCAGTTGCAAATGGAATTTGTTCTTTTATAGCACTTAATAATTGGTCTGATTCCTCATTAACATCATCACCTACATTATATAGAATTCCTAAAGTTGCTACAACAACCTCTTTTGCTGCTAAACCTGTTTCAAGTGCAACCGCTAGTTTCCAATCAAATCCAAGTGGTTCAAAAAATGGTTCACTTAATTTTCCAGTTTGCCCTAAATAACTATGTTCTAATTGTAAAGAAGCATCACCACTTTCATGTTTTGGATAGTTTGAAGCAAACCATATTAATATACTTGCAGCTAAAATAAATGTACCAGCTTTTTTCAAATATGACCAAGCTTTTTGTGAAACTATTATATATATAAGCTTTAATGTTGGCAATCTATATTTTGGCATCTCCATTACAAATGGCTCATCATCACCTTTAAATACAGTAACTCTTAAAACTTTTGCCATCACTAATCCAAGTACTGCCCCAGCTATATAGATATAAAATAGTACATTACCAGCAATTTCTGGAGCAAAAAAAGCACCAGCAAAAAGTACATAAATAGGAAGCTTAGCACCACAACTCATAAATCCAATTATAAATAGTGTGATAAGTCTATCTTTCTCATTCTTTAAAGTTCTTGTAGCCATATAAGCAGGTACACTACAACCAAATCCAGTAACTAAAGGGATAAAACTTTTACCGTGAAGTCCAAACCTATGAAAAAAACCATCAAGTAAAAATGCAACTCTAGACATATATCCAGTAGTCTCAAGTAGTGCAATACCAATATAAAGTATAATAATATTAGGTAAAAATAGCACAACAGCACCAACACCAGCGATAATACCATCAACGATTAATGACCTAAATCCCTCATGTGATATACTTTGACCAACTGCATCACCAAGCCATCCAAAACCAGCATCAATATAATCCATTGGAATTGCACCAAGTTCAAATGTTAATTGAAATAGTCCCCACATAAAAAATAAAAATATTGGTACACCTAAATATTTATTAATTAAAATTTCATCAATTTTTTTTGTAAGTTTCTTTGGTGGTCTTTTATCTTCTCTTTTTAATGTTTCAGCTCTAATACCACGTGCTATTGAGTGATACTCTTGTGATTGAATATCAACTATATCTTTTGTTTCATAATATGAATAAATTTTCTTCATACTTTTTACTAAAAGTGGTTGAAGTTCCATAAATATAGGCTTATCATGAATCTCTTTAAAAAAATCTTTATCTTCAATAAGAAGTTTAATAGCCATCTCTCTTGTATCTAAATCTTTATA
>JAYEPG010000153.1:0-1817 GCA_034723795.1 Campylobacterota bacterium | reverse complement strand
CCAAATAAGATAGATTTATCATGTGATGAGATTAGTTTTTTACAGAAAAATATATTTCAAATATCAATAGATAGCTACGGAAACATAGATGAGATACTATTTGCAAATTTTAAATTAGATCAATTTAAATATGATAATTGGTTTGATTTTGATGATTATTCAACGCAAGAGGATATCACAAGTAATCATCCTATACTATCTAACTACAAAAAAAGAATCTTAAGTGAAATTATAAAAAATAGATATTTTAACTTTTCAGATAATATTGTTAAAAATATAGAGACATTAGAGCAAGTCTCTTTTTTTGCATATAGTAAACATTTAAAAGAGTTTGATTTTTACTATTGGGAGAAGATTGGTTTTTTACCATCGAATCAAAACCTTACAATTAATGATGCATTAAGATATGTAGCAAATAGCAGAAAAGAAAAATCACTTAAAAAGGCTATATTTGAAAACTATCAAGAGCAGATGATTGATAAAAGCTATTACTTTTTATATCCATATTGTATTGCAAAATATATCAAAGATATAAATATAGCCAACAGACTAATAGATCTTGACCTTAATATGTACTTTAAAGAGATAGTAAATCATAATAGTTTGGAACTATTTTTAATATATCTAGTAAAACACTATAGTGATAAACAAATTGAGAATCTATTTAAAAGCTATAAAAAACAAGAGATGTTTTGGTTTTTGGATACTGTAGAATTATTTGCAGAGTTAAGTGCTGAGATGAGAAATAATTTTGTAAAAGTTTCTTGTAAATACAATATCTTACATGATGAAATTATCACTTATCATAGATTGGCTATGCATGAAAGATTATTAGATACAACTTTTAATTATACACAAAAACAATTGGATGCAATTAAATTTATAGAACCATATGATATAAGATTACCACAGCATGGATTAGAGTTGTATAACTGGTCAACAGCACTTAGTAACTGCCTTGCTGGATACAGTAATTTAATAAAAAAATATCAAACAATTATATATGGTTTTTGTAAAAATGATGAGATATCTTTTGCTGTTGAAATAAAAGATAATAAAATCATACAAGCAAAATCAAAGTACAACAATGATTTATCAAAAGAGGATATGGATATCGTTATACACTGGTATAAAGAGTTTATTTTAAAAGAAGATAAAGAACTATAGACAAAATATGTCTGAAGTATTCTTTAGAATACAAATACAAATATAAAATACAAGGAAAACATGTGTCAAATTATTTAGTAATAGGTATAGGAGGATATGGTAGTAATATCTTAAATTTTATATCCTCACAAAACGATAGCGGTCTAACAACACTATCTGTTCAAAGAAGCATAGAGTTATTATCATTGAGTAAGTCAAATTTTAAATTGAATATTTTAGATTTAGATTTTAATAGCAATATAGAACTGTTGATAAACGAATCAACTAAAACCTTTATACTTGCAGGATTAGGTGGTAATACAGGCTCATCTTATTCAATCGAACTTGTAAAAAAACTCAATAAATTAAAACAGCCTTTTGAAATAATTGTAAATATGCCTTTCAATTGGGAAGATATTAAGCGTATAAATAGAGCGAATGATACACTTGAAATTCTAAAAAAGGAATCATCTTTAATACATATTATTGAAAATAATTCCATAAAAAATTCAAGTTTTGACTTGTTGGATAAACTTGCTTGCGATAAAATCTTAGAAAGATTGAAAATATAATTTCTCTAAGAATAAATAACAATTATTAAACTATAGACAAAATATGTCTATAGTTTAATATACAATACACTATTATAAAAAATAAATTATCAAATAAAG
>JAYEPG010000152.1:0-1824 GCA_034723795.1 Campylobacterota bacterium | reverse complement strand
TTTTAATTTTATTATTTAACTTATCCTCTAACATATCTAATATAATTTGGTCATCATCTACTATTAAAACTGTTTTTATATCTTTTGTTTTCATTTTTCCTCTTTTTTATTTTATAACTTTACTAAATTTACTTGATTTCTACCATTTTGTTTTGATTGGTATAACGCTTCATCTGATTTTTTATATATCTCTTGTACATCAGAAATATCATTGTTGTCAATAACATAAAGTCCCATTGACATTGTTACCCACTTTGAAGCTGAGTTACCTGTGTGTGCTATATGTAAACTTTCTATATTTTCTCGTACTGTATTTGCTATATTTGTAGCATCTTCTATACTTGAAACCGTGTACAGCATACCAAACTCTTCTCCACCTAATCTAAAAGTATAATCATCTGGTCTTTTTAAAGAGGTTTTTAATAGTTTTGCTACAGATTTTAAAGTTGTATCTCCCTCTTGATGTCCATAAGTATCATTGTATTGTTTAAAGTGGTCTATATCCATCATTACAAAAGCCAATAAACTATTATTTCTTTTTGCTATTTTAATCTGTTTTGGGAAAAGTTCATCAAAGTGTCGTCTGTTAAATAAAGAGGTTAAGCCATCAATTTGAGAAATCTCTTCAATCTTCTTTTGGCTTGATATATCATGTAAAATATTTGTATACCCAATAACCTCATAATCATCATTAAACACAGGATAAACATAAGAGTGTAACCATTTTATCTCACCATCACTATCAAGTTTTTTTATCTCACCATCCCAGTTTTTACCGCTTTGAATAACTCTTTTAATTGTATTTTGTTCATCTAAACTACAATCACTATATAAAAAACCGTCTGTTTTATTTAATATATCTTTTTTTGTAAACTTAATATGTCTGGCAAAGGCATTACTTGTATCTGTTATTTTTAAATTTTTATTTAATGTTACACTCATAATATTTTGATCAATTAAATGAAAGTGTTTTTTTATCTCTTTATCTGTTTCTTTGATGTTTTTTACTAATAATATCAATATTGTAACAATAACACTAAATATAATAATTAAAAATGTAGAAATCATAAGAATTGACGACTTTTTAGTCTCTTTTGCATTTTCATTAAAAAATATAGCTTTACTATAAGCACAATCTATAAGCTTATTTACTTGATTATTTAAATTTTCAATATGTTTTGCACCTTTATTTTTTGTAACAAAAGCAGCTTTATCTTTTTGATTGATTTGAACTAAGTGTATAACTTCATCTCTAATTGACTTCCAACTTACAAAAGCATCGTAACTTTTTTGAATATCTTTTTTATCACCTAAATACTTATCAAAAATAATATCAAATTGTTTATATACAATTAATTCACTTTTATTTACATTTTGAATAGCTAATAAAAGCTCTTCATTTGATGTAGATAAAGCTACATCTTTCATATATCTATGCATAGATATTATATTTGATTCTACTGTTTTTGTAGCTGTTGTAACGGTATATGGATGTTCATATAGTTTTTGTGATAAGTTAGCTAATTCTGCCATTTTAAAAATTGCACCAACACCTAATAATACTAATAACAATAATGTTATACTAAAACTAAATAATACTTTTTTATACATTTTTATCTCCTAAAACTTTTTTTATTAATCATCTTCGATATAAGCTTTTGGTTCAGATATATGATACCCTTGAGTATAATCTATCCCTATCTCATTTACAACATCAAGAACCTCTTGACAATGTACAAACTCAGCAACAGTTTTAATACCTAGTTTTGATGCAAAGTTTTGCATTGTTTCCACAATATCTCGACTATATATATCATTATGTAT
>JAYEPG010000151.1:0-9254 GCA_034723795.1 Campylobacterota bacterium | reverse complement strand
AGATAATGTCATATGACTTAAAAATAAAATGATAATTAATGTAGGGAAATTTATATTAAATCTATTTATCAAAATACTCTCCTACAAATACAATAATACAGGAGATAAGTTATCTCCTGTATTGAAAACTATTTAAATACTAAAAAGCTTTAGTCATAACCTCATTTAATCTTTTTGTAAATGCAACTATATCTTTTACTTCAATACCTTCTGCCATTTTAGCTTGGTCTAAAAGTAACCAAGAGATAGTCTCTACCATTTTATCATCAGGACAACCGTTAAGTGACTTAACAATTTTATGCTCAGGATTAATCTCTAAAATAGGAGCAGATTCTGGCATCTCTTGACCCATAGATTTCATCATAGCTGCCATTTGTGCCATTGGATCATTTGGATCTTTTACTACACATGATGGAGAATCTGAAAGTCTATTTGTAGTTTTAACATCAGCTACAGCTTCACCTAAAGTCTCTTTTATTTTTTCAACAATAGATTTAAACTCAGCTTCTACCTCTTTTTTTTCATCTTCCGTTTGCTCAGTCGCAGGTGCCTCACATGATGTAATATCTTTCATATCCCAATCTTTATACGCCCCAATTGCAGGAGTGATAACTTCATCAATCTCTTTATCATCTAAGATTAAAACTTCAATGTTATTTTTCTTGTAAGATTCCATTAAAGGTGAGTTTCTTAAAACTCTCTCATCATCACCAACAATATAAAAAATAGCTTTTTGTTCTGTGTTAGCTCTATCTTTATATGCTGCAAGTGAAGTCATAGCATCTGTATCATTTGTAGATTTGTATCTTACAAGTTCTAAAATAGCATCTTTATTTACGTGATCTTGATATACACCCTCTTTTAATGGTCTATTGTATTGTTCTGTAAACTCTTTGTACTTCTCTTCATCTTTAGAAAGTTTTTTTATTTCACTTAAAACTTTTTTAACAGATGATTGTTTGATATTTGCCATAACTTTGTTTTCTTGTAAGATCTCTCTAGAAACATTCAATGGTAAATCTTCACTATCAATTATACCTTTTACAAATCTAAGGTATGTTGGAAGTAACTCTTTTTCATCATCAGTAATAAATACTCTTTTAACATAAAGTTTAACACCAGGTTGGAAATCAACTCTATACATATCCATAGGTGCAACTTTAGGGATATAAAATAGTGTTGTATACTCACTAACACCCTCTGCTTTTGTATGAACATAAGCCATTGGCTCACTACTATCGTGAGATATAGTTTTATAGAACTCATTATAGTCATCAGCTTTTAGTTTAGCTTTTGGTTGAGACCATAGTGCAGTAGCTTCATTTGCTTGTTCTCTTTTATTTTCTATAGAAGTTTTAGCTTCTTTTCCTGCTTCTTTATCCTCTTCAGATAACTCTTCTGTCACTTCCTCTTTATAGTTTAAGAAAATTGGAAAAGGGATATGATTTGAGTATTTTTTAACAATAGTTTCTATTCTAGCCTTTGAAATAAATTCACTAATCTCTTCCTCTTTCATCTTGATATAAATAACAGTTCCAGCATCATCTTTTACACACGGATTTAATTCAAAAGAACCTGTTCCATCGCTTGACCATTTACAAGCTTGATCTTCACCAGCTTTTTTAGAGATTACATCAACAGAATCAGCTACCATAAATACAGAATAAAATCCAACACCAAATTGTCCAATTAAGTTACTATCTTTTTTAGCATCACCACTTAAAGCTTCTACAAATGATTTTGTACCTGACTTTGCAATAGTACCAATAGAAGCTATTAAATCTTCTTCATTCATACCTATACCATTATCAGCAATAGTAATAGAGTTATCTTCCTCATCAATTTTAATATTTATTTGTGGAGTTGTCTCATACCCTTTTAATTTCTCATCAGTAAGTTTTAAATACTCTAATTTATCAATTGCATCACTACAGTTAGATACAAGTTCTCTTACAAAAATCTCTTTGTTTGAGTATAAAGAGTGTGTCATTAGTTTAAGAAGTTGCCCTACTTCTGTTTGAAATTCATGTTTAGCCATATTTTATATTTCCTTTTATTATTTAAGTTTTATATTTTAAAGTAAGATTTTATCATAAATTTATAAAATAAAGCTAAATTTTTAAAGATAATTAGCACTCAAGCTATAAAAGTGCTAATTAATTATTTAAAATTAATTAATTTTTTTATAATAATTATTAAGTATAATGCTACATTAAGTTTACAGAAGGTTTAAGTTGATAGTAAAAAAGTATTTAAATATTGCTTTAGTTGGTGTAATTATTATAACATTAACTATCTCTGCAATAAAAATGAAGAAAAATGTAAAAGAAGATGCTATAAAAAACAATATTAAACAAGCTAAAATGATGACAAATCAACTTCTTGCTACAAGACACTACTTAGCCCAAGTTTCAAATAAAATTCAATCTATAACTTCTGAAGAAAATCCTTTTTTCTTAGCACCTGCTTATGTAGGTGGTCAAATAAGTGATAGCCTATATAAAAATAATAACTACTATATAAAACAAACATCATTGTTATATAGAAATCCAAAAAATGCACCAGATCAGTATGAACAAGAGATTTTAAAAAAATATGAAAACAAAGAGATAAAGGGTGAATACTCACAAATAGCAAAGTTTAAAGGTGAAGATTATTTAAGATATACATATCCTATGTATATAGAAAAAGCTTGTATGAATTGTCATGGTAAACCATATAAAGATGTAAAAAAAGAGACTTATGAACTACTTGTAAAACACTATGGAGATAAATCATTTAACTATAAAGTTGGTGATTTAAGAGGTATGATTTCAATTGCAATTGATATTAAAGATATTGAAGAAACAACAAATAATATATCTCAAAGTGTATTTCTTAAAGTTGCAATTTTATGTTTAATTATTCTAATAATTTTATATCTGGAGTATAGATTTATTATAAAACCTCAAATTAAAGAATCTGAAGATAAAGCTATTCAAGAGGAGACCAGTAAAGATTACTTAAATATAGTTATAGAATCAAACGATAATGCAATAATTGCAATTGACAAAAATAGAACTATTATGACATATAATCATAAAGCTCAAGAGATATTTGGTTTTACTAAAGAGGAGATGATAGGGAATCAAAATCTTTTAAATATCATTCCTATAAAATACAAAAACCTTCATGAAGTTTCAAGTGCTTTATACTTTAAAACTGGAAAATCGAAAGGTATTATTGGTTCAACACTAGAATTAGAAGCGTTAAGAAAAAATGGAGAAGTTTTCCCTATAAGAATATCATTTGGAACTAACGATGATAAAAATAACAAAATAGTAGTAGCCAATATTTCAGATATAACTATAGAAAAAAGAAACAAGAATTAAACGATGATTTAGAGATAGAGATAACACAAAGAATAGGTGAAGTATATGCTCTAAATGAAGAGATAAAAGCAACTCAAGTGGAGGTTATCTTTACGATGGGTGAAGCTGGTGAACTTAGAAGTAAAGAGACTGGAATGCACGTAAAAAGGGTAGCTTTATACTCTAAACTTTTAGCAAAAATATCAGGACTTAGTCAAGAGGAATCAGAACTTATAGAGTTAGCTTCACCTATGCATGATATTGGAAAAGTTGGAATTCCAGACCATATTTTAAACAAACCAGATAAACTTACAAAAGAGGAGTATGAGATTATGAAAACTCATGCCGAACTTGGTTACAATATGTTAAAAGATTCAAAAAGAGAGATTTTAAAGTCATGTGCAATTATTGCTCACCAACACCATGAACGATATGATGGTACAGGTTATCCACGTGCTTTAAAAGGTGAAGAGATTCATATTTTTGGACGAATCACTGCTATTGCTGATGTATTTGATGCGTTAGGGAGTAATAGAGCCTATAAAAAATCTTGGGATGATGATAAAATCATACAACTATTTGAAGATGAAAAAGGTAAACACTTTGATCCAAAACTTGTAGAGTTATTTATTGAATACAAAGAGAGCTTTTATAAAATCAGAGATTCATATCAAGAAAACAATATATAAGTTAGCACTTTATAAATAAAGAGCTAACTCATCTGCTAACATATAATCATTATTAAATATTTTGTTATCTTTTAGTATAACTTTATTATCATATATTAACTGTTGTAAGTTTAATTTTTGTTTATCATTTAGTATATCTTTCCTAACACCAACCACACTTCTAAATCCAAGTAAAATCTTTTCTAAAACAATATCCTCATCGCTTAAAGGTTCTATATCTTCATACTCTAAAGGTGTAGCTATATATTGTTGAACATCTTTTATTCCGTAGTATCTTTTATCATCTATACAACCAACTGCACCACAACCAATACCAAGATACTCTTTATACTCCCAATACCCAAGGTTGTGTTTACTTCTAGCATCATCATTTAAAGCAAAATTTGATATTTCATATTGTGAAAACCCTAAATCAGCTAACTGTTTAAATAGATAGTTTGCTAGCTTTTCATTTTCTATTTTTACACTACTTTTGTTATAAAACTTAGTACCCTCTTCTAGTGTTAAACTATAAGCACTTATATGGTTTATAGCTAAACTTTTTATAATAGATAAATCACTATCAAGTAGCTCTTTTGTATCCAAAGATGTATCATATATAATATCCATATTTATATTTTCAAAACCTATTTTAGAAGCATTTTCAATAGCCTCAATCGCTTGTCTTTTGTTATGATTTCTACCTAAAAATCTTAGTTTTTCATCATCAAAAGTTTGAACACCAAAACTAACCCTATTTATACCTATTTCATATATTTTATTTAACCAAGAAAAAGTAGCAGAGTTAGGGTTTGCCTCAATTGTTATCTCAATATTTTTTGCCATATATGGCTTAATAATATCAATAACCTCTTTATATTCTAAAGCATCAACACAACTAGGAGTTCCACCACCTATAAAAATAGTTTCTACTATTTTATCTTGTTTTTCCAACTCATATTTAAGTTGTATTTTCAAAGATTTCATATAATCTTTTCGTAAACTATGTAAACTCGTATATGAGTTAAAAGCACAATAAAAACATTTAGAGTCACAAAATGGTATATGTATATATAAAAGCATATTCAAAGCATCCTTTGGGTATCATCTAGGTCATATTTTAAAAGCAAATTATAAGGTAATTTATTTAATGGAAGATAAAACAAAACAAAATAAAAATTATAGACCAAATGTCGCTGCAATTGTTTTATCGTCGTCATACCCTGCAAAATGTGAGATATTTATAGCATCCCGAATAGATGTTGAGGATGCATGGCAGTTTCCACAAGGTGGAATAGATGAAGGTGAAACAGCCAAAGAAGCTTTATTTAGAGAATTAGAAGAAGAGATTGGAACTAATAAAGTAGATATTATAGCCCAATACCCTGATTGGGTAAGTTATGATTTCCCACAAGCAGTTGCTGATAGAATGGCACCTTTTGATGGACAAACACAAAAGTACTTTTTAGTTAAACTAAAAAAAGGTGCTAAGATAAATATAGATACTGAAATACCAGAATTCAGTGAATATAAATTTGTAAGAACAGAATTATTGAATGATTATATTACTTTTTTTAAAAGAACAGTTTATAAAAAAGTATTAAAATACTTTAAAAGTGAAGGCTATATATAAAAATGGAGAATAACTAAACTATGTTAAAAGTTTTAAAATTTGGTGGTACTAGTGTTGGTACTTTAGAAAGAATACAAAATGTTGCAAATATAATTAAAAACCTTAAAGACCAAGGTGATGATATAGTTGCAGTTGTAAGTGCTATGAGTGGTGAAACAAATAAGCTTATAGAATATGCACAGAACTTTAGTTCAAACCCAAATGAAGCAGAGGTTGATATGCTATTAAGTTCAGGTGAGAGAGTTACATCTGCCCTACTTTCAATTGCATTGAACGAGCAAGGTTATGAAGCTACATCAATGAGTGGTAGAGAAGCTGGAATAGTAACTGATGCTTCACACACAAAAGCTAGAATTGAAACTATTGATCCTACAAATATGCAAAATGCATTAAAAAAAGGGAAAGTTATTATAGTTGCAGGTTTTCAAGGTATAAGTATTGAAAATCAAAGAGTTACAACTCTTGGTCGTGGAGGAAGTGATTTAACAGCTGTTGCACTTGCTGGTGCTTTAAAAGCAGACTTATGTGAAATATACACAGATGTTGATGGTATATATACAACAGACCCTAGAATCGAACCCAAAGCAAAAAAGTTAGAAAAAATATCTTATGATGAGATGTTAGAGTTAGCATCACTTGGAGCAAAAGTTCTTCAAAATAGATCAGTAGAGATGGCTAAAAAATTAAATGTAAATTTAGTATCAAGAAGTAGTTTCACTCCAGAGGTAGAGGGGACACTAATTACAAAAGAGGAAAATATTATGGAAGCACCAGTAGTAAGCGGAATAGCACTAGATAGAAATCAAATTAGAGTTGGAATGTATGGAGTTGTTGATAAGCCTGGCATTGCATCATCTATTTTTACAGCACTGGCTGATGCTGATATAAATGTAGATATGATAGTACAAACAAGAGCTCAAGACAACACTACAAATCTTGATTTTACAGTACCAAATGAAGATTTAGAAAAAACAAAAGCTGTTATGTTAAACTTTGAAGTAGATAGTGAACTAATAGATTATAATGATTCAATTTGTAAAGTTTCTATTGTAGGTGTTGGTATGAAGTCACACACAGGTGTTGCTTCAAAAGCATTTACAGCTATGGCAAAAGATAATATCAATATAAACATCATAAGTACAAGTGAGATTAAAATCTCTATGGTTATTGATGAAAAATATGCAGAGTTAGCAGTTAGATCACTTCATGATGCATATGAATTAGAAAAATAGGTCTATTTATTGCAAGAGTTTACAAACTGGACAATTGATACAATAAGAGAAGATAAACTTCTTGGACCTTGGCTAGAAGAACGAAAATATGATTGGTTACCTCTGATTTCTAAATCAGTAACAAATATCATAGACAATGGAAAGTCAGTACTTGTTATTACAGATGCTGAACATGATTGGTTTATGAAATATATTTTAACAAATATAAATAAAAAAAGTTTAAAACGACCGATGTTACCATTTTATTCTTTTGATTCATTTACTTCAAATATTGAAGATATAAAAAGTGAAGTTGATATTGAACTTATCCACGATATGTTAAGTATCTCTTTTCCAAATGGTTACTTTTTTTGGTATATTGGAAAAAGTCAAAGTAAAAGAGCAACCTTAGCAAAAATCTCAAAACAACCACTTCTATGGCTTATGGATGAAGAGTTATCAAACAGCTTTTATCTAAATAGTACAGATGAAGCTTTAGATATTAGACTTCTAAATATGTTTAGACTATTTGATAAAACATTAAGTGCAGTGCTTTTTGCTCAAGTTGATGTATTAAAATAAAATGTATCAACAATCTACCCTTTTCATTGTAAATAGTGTCCAAAATGCTTTTACTGAAATATCTTCTACATTACCAAAACATAATATAAGAGTTATTCAAAATGAAGAGGAAGGTAAAACTGAGTTTTTACAAGCTCAAGCACAAAAGGCTATTAAAGAAGCGTATATTGCCACATCACAAACTAAATATATCTTTTTATGTGGTAACTCATTTCGAATAGAAGCACAAAACTCACTTCTTAAAGTTTTAGAAGAACCACCTAAAAATATAATTTTTTTAATCGTAACAACATCCAAAAACTCTATTTTACCTACAATTTTATCAAGGGTTCAAGTAAGGTATCTAAAAACTAAAAAGTTAGTTGAACCTATAAATCTAAACTTACAAAAACTAGAACTAAAAGATGTTTACACTTTTTTAAAACAAAATCAAAGAGTTTCAAAAAGTGATGCTAAAGATATAATAGAATCTATACTTTACACCATAAATCTACAAAAAATAAATCTAAATCAAAAAGAGTTACATAGTTTTAGTACTGCTATGAAACTTTTAGAGCTTAACTCTAGACCTATAAATGTTTTAACAACATTATTACTAAATATTATATCAAAAAGATAGCCCTTAAAATAGGATAAATAATGGAATATTATAAAATAGACAACTCAAACGCTTTAGAGTTATTTAAAAAAATAGGTTCAGATACTTCTGGTGCTAAAATTATGTCAAAAAAAACTAACTCTCATCTTCTTTACATTAAAGATTTACATGTAGGTGCTGGTAATATTTTAAAACAAGATGCATTATCAGTTGGTGCTGATTTAGCTGTTCCTATGGGTACAATATTAGCCAAAGATAAATATATAGATGCTATTTTAATAGGTACTACAAAACAGTTTGAACAACTATCAAAAAAAGAGTTAGCACAACCATTTGGATTAAAAGGTTTAGCAAAAGAGTTAAAATCATTTGTAAACACTACTAAATATCCAACAAAAATAATGGGTGTTATAAATGCAAATGATGATAGCTTTTTTTCTCAAAGTAGATTTTGTGGTCAAAGTGCCATTGATGCAACATTAAAGATGATAGAAAATGGTGCTAATATTATTGATATAGGTGCAGTTTCAAGTCGTCCAGGAAGTGTTGCAGTATCTGCAAATGAAGAGTTGAGGCGAATCAAACCTATATGTGACGCTATAAAGCAAAATAAGCTATATGAGAAGGCGATATTCAGTATAGACAGCTATACACCAAGTGTAATAGAATACGCACTAAAAAGTGGCTTTAAAATAGTAAATGATATTACAGGTCTACAAAATGATGAAGTGGCAAAAATAACAGCTAAATATGATGCCTCAATAGTGATAATGCATATGCAAAATGACCCATCAAATATGCAAAATAATCCAAATTATGAAAATATCATAATTGATATTGATAACTTTTTTAAACAAAGAATTCAAAAAGCAAAAGATTTTGGTATAAAAGATATTATATTAGATATTGGTATTGGCTTTGGAAAAACTTTGGAACACAACCTAATACTTCTTAAAAATATGGAACATTTTAAACACTTTGGATGTGAAATTTTAATAGGAGCGAGCCGAAAATCTATGATAGATAAAATAGTACCAGCCAAAACAGAAGATAGACTTCCAGGAACTTTAGCTATACATCTTGATAGTATAAAAAGAGGTGCATCAATTGTTCGATGTCACGATGTAAAAGAACACTACCAAGCTATAAAAGTACAAGAAAGAATTGAGAAAAGTTTCCCTTTTTAATTTGCACTCTCGAATTATAAAAAAA
>JAYEPG010000150.1:0-1827 GCA_034723795.1 Campylobacterota bacterium | reverse complement strand
ATACTCCTCTTTTTTATGTGGATATACATATTTTAAAGGTGAATAAGCAGATAAAGTTAATCTTCTAATAATCTTATTTATTTGGGATAAGCGAGGAAATAAATTATCTGTATCAATATCTGGTTTTAGTGTAATAGGGTCTTTTCTGTTTGGAAATTTACCTATATCATTTGTATCATAGTATTTTTCTATATGTTTTCTACTTCTGGCTATTGTAATAGTATCAAGTAGTTTAAAATAGTCAAAATTTAAACTGTCCAAAAGTTTTGAAGTGGTTCTCTCTTTTTCTGATAACTTCAACCAACTATTAAATTTATTTTGTGATTTTTTAAGTGTATAGTTAATAGAGTTTATACCTATATCTTTAAAAGCATTATCATTTCCTTCTGTTATAAATGCAACTTGATTTTTTAAGTCATTTAGTTTGTTATTTACAGGAGTAGCACTTAACATTAAAACTTTTGTTTTAACACCTTTTTTAAGTACATCATCTAAAAGTTTTGCATATCTTGATTTATTTTTCTTTTTATTTGTACTTGTATTTCTAAAATTATGTGATTCATCAATCACTATTAAATCATAGTTTTCCCAGTTTAAAGTGGCAAGATTAATATCTCCACTCATCCCCTTTTCTCTTGTTAAATCAGTATGATTTAACACATCATAATTAAACCTATCCTCTGCTAATATATTTCTTTTGTCATTGACTGTATAAATAGACCAGTTATCTCTTAACTTTTTAGGTGCAAGAACTAAAACTCTATCATTTCTAAGTTCATAATACTTTATAACTGCTAATGCTTCAAAAGTCTTACCAAGTCCTACACTATCTGCTATGATACAACCATTGTGTTTCTCTAACTTATCAATCGCACCAACAACACCATCTTTTTGAAAGTTATATAGCTTATTCCAAACTAATGTATCTTTAAATCCAGTTTTAGATTTAATAATCTCTTCTTCATTTAACTCTCCAATAAAATCTTTAAAGATATTATATAGGGTCATAAAGTATAAAAATTGAGGGGATTTATTAGAAGAAATATCTTCTATTTTCTCAAGTATCTCTTTTTTAATATCTGATACCATATTTGGATTATTCCAAATTTCATCAAATGTTGATATAAAACCTTTTGTAGTTTCATTGTCTGTATGCTTTGTATTCATAGCAAAAGAGTTAGAGTTTGTATATCCTAAACCTACACTTGAAAGATTTGAACTCCCTTGTATTGCTACACTATCATTACTGTTTTCAATATGATAAAGATTAAATGGTATAGTACCTTGTATATTTACTTCTCTTGTTTGCACTTTTTCTTTTATCCAAGTAGCACATTCACGAGCAATTTTTACTTGCTGTAATTTATTTTTAAATTTAATCTCTTCTTGTTCCCCAGCAAGTGGATTATTAATATTATTATTTTTATATAAAGGTGTAGATAATAATAGTTTGAGTTCTTTAATTTTATTGAACTCTTTTTTTAATTCAGCAAAAGCATATATAGTAAAGTAGCTTGAAATAATAGATAATTTACTATTACTTTGAATACTATTTTTTAATACATCTCCAACTTTAGCATTTTTCTTATTATCTAATAGCACACATTTTACCTTTTTTAAATGTAGCTATATTTTAGCTAAAAATTTATTTTACTATGGTTTTTTATAAGCCAGATCTCGATATTAGTGGTACAACTAATAAAAAAGGTAGAGAATTTATCTCTACCTTTTTTTATTTAATAATATAATTTATATTATAAATCAAGTCCTGTTTGAACTATATTATGATGTAAACCTAAATCTTTAGAATCAATCCCTAAAGCAATT
>JAYEPG010000149.1:0-9357 GCA_034723795.1 Campylobacterota bacterium | reverse complement strand
ACTTAAAGGGTACAAAGATGGAACTTACGGTAGTGTTATGAAAGGTGTAATGAAAGGTCAAGTGGTATCTTTAAATGATGAACAAATTGAATCAATAGCAAAATTTATTGCTACAACTAAGTAAAAGGTTCTATTATGAATAAGTTATTAAAATTAGCATTTATAACAGCCGTAGCAACTAGTTTATCTATAAGTACAGCATCTGCTGATGTTACAAAGGGTCAAAAGCTTTACAGTAAAAAACTAAAGAAAGCTTGTAATATGAGTGGTGCAAAAATGGCTTCAAAACATTCTCAAGATGAATGGGAAGCTTTACAAGAGGATGGAAAACTAAAAGATGAGGTGAAAAAGATATGTCCAAATATCACTGATGATAAATTAAAAGACAAGTTTATCCCTCACTATTATGACTTTTTCTATGAATATGCAAACAATTCAGGAAATGTACCTTCATGTTAAATAGAAAAAAGATGGCACTTTGCCATCTTTTTTAACTTATATATCTTTATATGCTATTATATAAATTATAAAAACGAAAGGAATCTTTTAATTAATGATTTATATAAACTTTTTTTTAACATACTTTGAAATATACCTTATATTTGTAAATATTACAACATTTATCCTTTTTACTTATGATAAAGTACAAGCAATAAGTGCAAATAAAAACGTATTAAGAGTTCCAGAAATAAACCTTCTACTTATGTCCATGCTAGGAGGAACAATAGGTGCAATAGTATCTATGCTGCTTTTTAGACATAAAATAAAAAAACTATCATTTATAGTAAAACTTCTAGTTGTTATTATTATACAAACAGCTAGTATATATCTCTTTACAAAATACCAATTTGCTATTTTATAATCAATTTGATAAAATAATAATTTACAAGGAAATTCAAAATGATTTATGGAATATTAACACTTATATTCAGTATGGTTTTAGCTGTGATTATTAGAACAAAAAGTGATAATAAATCTTGTATTATAAAAAAAGTTTTACCATTTATAATAGTATTTACAGGTGGAGTTTTAGCAACATTTATTGTTATGGCTAATAGATAGATATTAGTTTTATAATAACTAATATCTATCTTGTACTTTTTTAATAGATTCACTTAATAATGTTGTATCAAGATTAAAAAGTTTAGCTTTTTCTATAGCTTCGGAAACAGACTTTTCATCTAATGGATTTAAAATATTACAAGCAGTTTTTACTACATTTAATATTTGTTCTTCACATTTATATTCATCAGGACAATTATTTAAATCATCAACAAACTCAATCATATTAATTAATTTATCATTTAAGTTCCAGTGTCTAAAGATATTTGCTGTAACTTTAGATGTTGTTGTTCCAAAAAACATCATTTCCACTTCAGCTATATCTCTACCTGATTTAATCTCAGTATAAAATTGATCTATTTTATCCTGTTCAGTTGCTAAGTTAGAAAGAATAAACATACCTATATTTTGTAAAAAAACAGGTAGTATAAGTTTTTCTTTTAAATCAAAATCAATTTTTGAAATCCATTGATTAGTAATAATTGATGAGATATTTGCAATTTTCATAAACTCATGACTAGAGATTCCATATGCTTTTAAATTTGTATCTAAAGTTTGTTTTATTGCATAACCAAATGCTAATGATAAAGTAAAGTTTATTCCTAAAAGATTTAACGCTTTACTCGCTGTATCTACACTATTTCTAAACCCATATAGAACAGAGTTTGATAATTTTAATAAAATTGCTACAAGCAGTGGATCTTTTTCTATTATTTTTAATAATATCTCAGGTTCTTGCTCTTTTGATTGTCTAAACTTTTCCAATTCAATAATTGTTTCTAGTAAAGGAGGTAATAGATTAATCATTTTTGATATTTTATCTTGCATATCTATATCCTCATTTAATCTTTTATATGAATAATATTTAATGTAGGATAAGCATATGCAAATTTAACTTTTGTACTGATTAATTATATTAAGAATTTTATTAAATTATTGAGTGGTACCAGCGGCGGGACTTGAACCCGCACGCCCGAGGGCGGGGGATTTTGAATCCCCTAAGTCTACCATTCCATCACGCTGGCTTTTTAAAGATATGAGTTATCTTTAATTCATTTTTATTATACAGGAGTCTTACTTTATAGTTAATAAAATAATTTAGTTTAAAACTCCGCATTTTTCATATACTTCATTTAGGTACTCTTTTGCTATCTCATTTTGATCTAGCTTTCTATTTAGAAGTTGTTCTTTTATCTCACATAACTCTTCAAATTCAAAATATTCTAAATAGTTTGGATTTATATCAACACAAGAGCCATCAACACTTATTAGGTGTTTTATCTCTTCTATTAATTCATCTTTTGATTCAGTCATTATTTTACAAACTTATTTACTATTTGTTCTAAATATAATTCCATTTTTGGATCACCAAAATCATCTTTTTCACACTTACAACATCCACAAGCAGTTCCTGCATCTGTCATTTCTCCAATATCTTCTATAGTTTTTGCACCTTTTTCATTTATTGCATGGATGATTTCACCAAGAGTTACACCTTTACAAGTACATACTTTATATGAGTATTGAAAATCTGCCATTATTTTTTCTCCTTTTTTAATAACTCATAAGCTTCATTTATCTCTTGTAGTTTTGCTGTTGCTTCATCTATAATAGATTGTTCTGCACCCTGCCCTGTAATAATATCTGGGTGATTTTCTTTTACAAGTTGTCTATATTTTTTCTTAATTGTACCCTTATCATCATCTTTAGTTACACCAAGAATATTATAAGCTTTTTCTAAAGACAACTCTTTTGAGTTTTGTTTTTGTGCATAAAATTGCTCAAACTGTGCAATTATATTTTCAAAATCAGATCTTTTTATCTCCATATTATTTGCAATATCTTCAGTTATCATAAACTCAGCTTTTGAGAAGTCATTATCAATAAATGCTAGATTTAAAAGATACTCCATCACTTTTAATCTTTTTGAATAATCTCTTTTTGTAAGCTTTAGATACTTTTTGGCAACATCAACTGTGTTATCAAAAGTTTTCATCTCTTTTTTATAGATATTTTTTAACTCTTCTCTTACTTCATTACTATTTTCAAAATGATTTGATATATCTGTAAAAGTATGACTTAAAATCTCAGCTTCTAGTTCACTAACTTCACCATCAGCTTTTGCAACTTTTGCCATCATAGCAACTAGAAGTCCAGCTTCATGTTCAGCTAAATCCCCATCAAATTTTTGCTTACCATCAACTTTTATTTGTTGAAAGTCACTACTTTTATAGTTTCTATTTAACATATAAAATAAAAAACCTACTGCTATTACTACTAATAATTGAGTCATAAATCTACCTTTATTTTTAATTGAGTGTAATTTTATCAAATTTTAGGTAAAATCTTGGTCTTGAATTAAAAATAATTAGAGGTGATAGATGTTCGGTATGGGGTTTATGGAGATTTTTTTAATACTTATTGTAGCTATAATGGCTCTAGGTCCAGAAAAACTACCAAGTGCAGCAGTAGATATGGTAAAGTTCTTTAAAAAGTTTAAAAGTGGTATAGATGAAGCAAAATCAACTTTAGATAATGAACTAAATATTTCAGAGATGAAAAATGAAGCAAATAAATTTAAAGCAAGTATAAATGAAGTAAAAAGTGTAGCAAACTTTGATATAGATGATTATACAAATATAAACGACGAAGATATTGTTAAACCTAAAGAGACAATAGAAACAAAGCCAAAAGATATTAAATCTGAAATAAAAGTTACATCTAAAAAAGAAAATATATCATTTGATCAAGAGGTAAAATCTTAATGTTTGAAGATATTAAACCACATATAGCCGACTTACGAAAAAGACTTTTTATATCAAGTGCAACACTTTTTGTAGCTTTTTTTGCTTGTTTTGCTGTTTATGAACCAATTTTAAATTGGATGATGTTTCCAGTTCAAGAAGTTCTAGGTGAAAACTCTCAGATGGTAGCGATTGAAGTACAAGAGACATTCTTTACTGCACTTAAAGTTGCATTTTTTAGTGCATTTTTAATTACACTTCCTGTTATATTATGGCAAATGTGGTTATTTTTAGCACCTGGTCTTTATGAAAATGAGAAAAAACTAGTAATACCTTTTGTTCTAGGGGCAACTACTATGTTCCTTATTGGTGCATCTTTTGCGTACTATATTGTTGTACCTTTTGGATTTGATTTCTTAGTTAACTTTGGTAATCAAGTTGTAACAGTAATGCCAAGTATCGGTAAATATGTAAGTTTCTTTACAAAATTATTATTTGGTTTTGGTATCGCTTTTGAGTTACCAGTGTTTACATTTTTCTTTGCAGTAATTGGTGTACTTAACGATCAACATTTAAAAGACTTTTTTAAATACGCAATTGTTCTTATATTTATGTTATCAGCACTTTTAACACCACCTGATGTTATTACTCAGTTTTTAATGGCTGGTCCATTGATTATACTTTATGGTGTATCTATTTGGATTGCAAAGATATTTAATCCTGCACCAAAAGAGGAAGAGGAGGAAGAGATAGAGGAGTTAAAAAATTAACTCACCTATTACTCCAAACCCTCTAAAAACCTCTAGCTATGATTATCATCTTCCAGATGATCTTATAGCTACTTATCCAGTACACCCAGCAGATACAGCAAAACTTTTAGTTTATAATCGAGATACAAAAACAATAACCCATACTACATTTAAACATTTAATAGAATATATACCTCTAAATACCGAAATATTTTTTAACGATACTAAAGTGATAAAAGCTAGAATATTTGGACATAAACAAACAGGTGGAAAAATAGAACTATTGTTTAATAAACCACTTCCCTCAAATCAATATCTTGTTTATATGAGAGGTAAAGTTTTAGTTGGAAATATTATTACGTTTCAAAATGACCTTAAAGTTGAAGTTATAGCACTTCAAGAAGATGGTAGTAGAATTGTTAAGTTTTATAAAGATAATAAAGAGTTGGATTTTTTATCATTAGTTGAGATTTTAAATACAATTGGTCATCTACCATTACCACCATATTTAAAAAGAGATGATGAAGATTCTGATAGTATAAACTATCAAACTCTTTTTGCAAAAAACTATGGAGCAGTAGCAGCTCCTACTGCATCTTTACACTTTACACCAGAACTTTTAGATAAATTAAAATCTAAGTACAATACAAACTACTTAACACTACATGTAGGTGCAGGTACATTTAAACCTGTAGAATCTGTAGATATTTTAGACCACCCTATGCATAGTGAATATTATGAGATACCTTTATCTTCTGTAAAAACTTTAAATAGTGATAAAAAGATATTAGCAGTTGGTACAACAGTGACTAGAACTATAGAGTTTTATAATGATACTAAAAAAACACAAGGGGAAGCAAATCTATTTTTAAACCCTCTAAACTGCCCTAAAAGAGTTGACTATCTTCTTACTAACTTCCATTTACCTAAATCAACTTTGATTATGCTGGTGGCTTCTTTTATTGGTTTAGAAGAGACTATGAGTTTATATAAAGAAGCTATAAAAGAAAAATACAGATTTTTCTCTTATGGTGATGGTATGTTGATAATTTAAATAAAAAAGGTTTTATAAATTAATAAAATCTTTTTTATAATTTACAACTTTTTGAAGATACCTTCTTGTTTCTTTATATGGAAGTTTATTTACTAATGTAGAGTAAACTTCTGATGGTGATTTTCTATTTATTATATCTGTTGCTTTTGTTCTATTTTTATTAAAAGTTTTTAAAACATTTCCACTACCTGTATTGTATGCACTTATTACACAATACTCTTTAGATATTTCATTATTTATCCCTTTTAAATATCTTTTATTTAATAGTTTTAAATACCCACTACCTAAGTCTATATTGTTTTGAGCATTAAATAGATATGATTTAGTTGGTGTCCAGTTTTTACCTTTCGTATATTTATATGAATCTTTACCTGCACTAGATGGAACAACTTGCATTAAGCCAATTGCTCCTGCACTACTTACTGCAAATTGGTTAAAGTTACTCTCTGTTTGAATAATTGCATAGATTAAATTTTGGCTAATACCGTACTTTTTAGCATATTTTTGAACATAAGGTTTGAACTTATTAACTCTGATACTTGCATGGTCTTTTACCATAGGTATAGTTATATATGATACTTTTACAGACTTTTTATCTTTTTTAATTGTTTTTTGTTTTAGATTCTTTTTTATTAAAAGGTCAGCAAATCGATTTGCTCTCCACTGGTATCTTATATCTTTATTTTGATCATCTTTTACCTCACCTAAAAGATAAGGTGTATCACCTAACTTTATTGGCTTACTGCCAAATAGATCAACTGCTCTTGGATCATCTGGAAGCAAAAGTGTAGTTACAATAGCATTTTTTAAACTTTTTTTATAGTTTTTATCATCTACTGTTTCAACAGTAACAACACCTTTATCAAAATCTATTAAAGCTCTACTTTTATAATTTTGTAAATATTTAACATACTCTTTCTTTTTTGGAATTTTAACATTCTCTTTACCCCAACTATTTGTTATATTTTTAATAAAGTCTTCTAAAAATGTATCTAACGAATCAATGTCACGTTTAAGGGCTTTAGGATTTGTTGCATATGTTACAGACTTTGCTTTTGCAAATGATTTGAATGCAATAGATGGATTTTTACTCATTGCAACTCTAGTGATTGATTGAACATCACTAACACTACAACCAGTAAAAATAAGGATTAGTATTACTATAAATAATTTCTTTTTCATAAGTTGAATTCTATCAAAATTCAACTTTATATTTATCTACTTATCTAAAGTTTTTTTAAACTCTTCCCATGCAGATTCTATTTTATCTACTAGCTTTTTAGTAAAACCTTTTATATTTAAAAGGATTGATGGAGATTGTTCTAAAACACCAACAACCTCTTCTACTTCACCAATCTCTTCTATAATTTTATCAAACTTCTTTTTACCTAATCCATCTATAGAAGTTAAAACTTTTTTTAACTTCTTTTTACTAACTTTAGGTGCAGTTTGAACTATCTCCATATCTTCACCAGAAGCGCATGGAATACTAACGCTCGTATCATCTTTTACTTTCATAGATTTTAAGCTTTTTAATGGGAACCTATCTTGATAATTAAAGATTTCACTTGGCCACTCTTCGCTCCATCTTCTTTTTACGTCATAAACTTTATACTCTTCATCTAATTCATGAATATATCTTTTTTTATCACCATACATCTTTTTCTTTTTACCAAAGTATGCACCATCATAAGAGGCATTATATGCACCAAATGTGATATGTCTCATAGTTCTAAGTAATGAAGCATCAATCTTACCTAGCTCTTCCCAGTTAAACATTGGCATATGTGGTTTTCTAAATCTTCCTTCGCTTAAAGACCACATGACATATTGACCAATCCAATCTCTTATATAAGGAAACGCTGCAAATGCAGTAGCACACTCTAAGATTCTTACTTTTCCATCTTTTCCATATGCAACATCACAAGCCCAATACTCAGCTTTTGCAGCTTTTGAAACACTTACAGCTAAATCTAAAACATTTTTAGGAACATCCATATAGTCCATACTTCCACCTTGAGAAGTATTTGTAAGCCATTCACCCTCAGGAGCTCTTCTCCAAAATGCACAAACTGGTTTATGACCTATTAACATAACTCTAATATCAGCTTCCATAGGAACAAAATCTTGAAAATACATAGGATGATATTTCTTTTGAGCATATAAATCTTTTGCCTCTTTATAGCTGTCAACTTTATGTACAAAGTATCCACCATAGTTTGATGGTCCATAAGATTTTTTAACAATTTTTGGGTATTCACATTGTTTTAAAAACTTTTGAGCATTTTCTCTGTTGTAGTAGATATATGTTTTAGGGATTGGTAAACCATACTTCCAAGCAAATCTTGTAACATTTTCTTTTGATTTGTTTGAAAACTGCGTATCCATAGATGGTAAAAACCTAACATTTGGTAGCTCTCTCGCAATTTGTCTAAAAGTTTCATATGCAGTTGCAGGGATATTTCCAATAAGTACATCTATCTTTTTTCTTTTTACCTCTTTGATAAATCTATCTTTATCTTTACCCCAATGGTAAGTTACAGTTTCAATTTTATTTGGCCATCCTTTAAAGTTAGAGTGGTCAAAGAATCTTAATACATGATCCATATATAAAAATCCAAGTTTTGGTAGTTGTTTGTTGTTAAGTCCCATATTATTTATCCTTTTTCTTTGTTTTAGTTGTTTTTTTATCAATTAAATCTACAATTAGATCTATCTTTTTATCATTGAAGTTTAGTCCTTGTTTCTCTTGATCTGGTGTTGCAAATGCTGGAATTCCATTTACTTCAAGTACCACATACTCCTCTTTTTCTAAGTCATATATAATATCAACTCCACCAATATCAACTCCACAAGCCTTACAAGCTTTAACAGCAACATCAATAATCTCTTGATTTGCTTCTCTCATAAACACAGATCCACCTGCTGTTACATTTGTACGCCAATCTGTCCCTGTAGCTTTTCGCCCATAACAACCAACGAATTGACCATCAACTATATCAACTCTAAAGTCAGTGTTATCATATTTTATAAATTTTTCAACATAAAAGTATCTTAAATCCATCTGATTTAAAAATGGCATAAGCATATCAAGATTAGCTTCATTTTCAATCTTTGTAAGCCCTACTCCACCCCAACCATCAGTTGGTTTATATACCATTTTATCCCATTTTTTAATGATTTTTTTAAGTGCTGCTCCATTATCCCTATGGCAAAGTTTATAATCAGCAGTTGCAATTCCATCATTTCTTAATACAAAAGATGTATGAAATTTATCTTCTGTTAAAGCGAATGAATCATATGAATTTATCATAGGGATAACTCTATTAAGTGCTTGATATAGGTACATTTGATATTGTGTTTGTTGACCTGCGTTATAAGAGAAGAATAAATCAAGCTTATCAACTTTTAAATCATCTCTATAAATATGTCCATTTTTTGCAATACAATCATGAAGTCTAATATTATTTATTGTTTCAATATCTCTATCTTTTAGTTTTTTAATGATTTTTTTACCAATCTTATCACCACCACCATTACTATAAAGCCACATCCCTATTGTTCGATTATTCTTACTCATATACACCTATCCTTTAAAATTGATTATTCTTTTGATGATGATCTAAAATTTTAGTCATCATAACTATTCTTTGTTCAAAACTACTTTTTAATGCCCTTTCTTTTATAGTATGGTCACCATCACCAAACGGACCAAATCCATCAAGCGTGATAACACCACATGAAGCTA
>JAYEPG010000148.1:0-9388 GCA_034723795.1 Campylobacterota bacterium | reverse complement strand
TTACTAATATTACAAAATAAATATTAGCAAATAATAGAGAAGTGTCCGAGTGGTCGAAAGTGCTTCGTTGGAAGCGAAGTTTAGTTAAAGCTAACGAGGGTTCGAATCCCTTCTTCTCTGCCATAAATATAATTAATAAATTTTATAATTAACCATTACAACAATATATTTCAATAGAAATTTTAAAGGAACGAAATCTATGTTTAACTACGAAACAATCAAAAAAATTATGTTCAATTTTGAACCAGAAACAGCACACCATATTGCAGAGTATGGTCTTAAAACTTTACCATACTGTAGATTTATAAACAACTATATGGTTGAAAGAAACTTTGTAAACAATGAGATGTTAACTCAAGAGCTTTTTAATAAATCAAGTGCAAACACATGTGGAACAACTTTTCATAACCCTATTGGACTTGGTGCTGGATTTGATAAAAATGCAACTATGATAAAAGCTATGCCTGCTATGGGATTTGGATATACTGAAATAGGTACAATGACTCCAAAACCACAAGCTGGAAATGCAAAGCCTAGACTTTTTAGGTTTCCAGAACAAGAAGCGATTCAAAATGCGATGGGATTTAATAACAAAGGTGCTTATGAGGTTATACAAAACCTTAAAAAAGTGTATCCATACTCTATACCAATTGGTGCAAGTATTGGTAAAAACAAACTTACACCTGAGAATAAAGCTTTAGAGGATTATGAAACTTTAATCAAAGGATTTAAAGATATTTCAGACTATATGGTTGTAAATATCTCTAGTCCAAATACTCCAAATCTTAGAGACTTACAAAATGAAGAGTTTATCAAAGCTGTATTTGGGATGGCAAAAGAGATTACTGATACTCCAATTTTATTAAAAATTGCTCCAGATATGCAAAGCGAAACTGCTGTAACTTTATGTAAAACAGCAATTGATAGTGGTGCAGATGGAATTGTTGCTACAAACACTACACAAGACTATTCACTTCTACCAAATCCAAAAGACTTTGGTGGAATTAGTGGTGCTGTTATGAGTGATAAATCTTATGACCTGTTTAAAGCAATTGGAGCAGAACTACATGATAAAACTACACTTATAAGTGTTGGTGGAATTAGTGATGCAAAAGATGCTTATCGTAGAATTAAAGCTGGAGCAAGTTTAATACAAATCTTAAGTGGATTTATTTTTAAAGGTCCATCAATGTGTAAAAATATAAATGAAGAGTTAATCGAACTTTTAAAAGCAGATGGTTATACAAATATAAGTCAAGCAGTTGGTGCTGATTTTAAATAAAGGATAAAAGATGTTAAACAAAATTTTACTTTTTAGTTTTTATCTTTTAATTATACAAGGAAATTTAATGGCAAATAACAGCCTACCAAAATATTATGAAGAAACTTTATCAAATGGTTTAAAAGTTGTAGCAATACCAATGAAAAATGAAACACAGGTTATAACAACTGATATATTTTACAACGTTGGAAGTCGTGATGAAGTTATGGGAAAAAGTGGAATAGCACATATGCTTGAACATTTAAACTTTAAATCAACAAAAAACCTAAAAGCTGGTGAGTTTGATACTATAGTTAAAGGTTTTGGAGGGGTAAACAATGCCTCAACTGGATTTGACTACACTCACTACTATATAAAGTCAAGTAGTAAAAACCTTAATAAATCTCTTGAACTTTATGCTGATTTAATGGAAAATTTAACTCTAAAAGATGAAGAGTTTCAACCAGAGCGGGATGTAGTTGCAGAAGAGAGACTATGGCGAACAGATAATTCACCTATGGGTTACTTATACTTCAAACTTTTTAACAACACATTTACATATCATCCTTACCATTGGACACCTATTGGGTTTATGAGTGATATTAAAAATTGGAAAGTTGAAGATATTAGGGAGTTTCATTCAAGGTTTTATACACCGTCAAACGCAATAGTAATAGTTGCAGGAGATATTGAGCCAAAAGAGGTATTTGAAACTGCAAAAAAACAGTTTGGTAATATTAAAAACACTAAACAAAGTAAACAAGTAGTTGATAAACTTCACACAGTAGAACCAAAACAAGATGGTGCAAAAAGAATCATAGTACATAAAGACTCTCAAGTTCAAATGTTAGCTATAAACTTTCATATTCCAGATTATTTACATAAAGATCAAGTTGCATTATCTGCATTAAGTGAACTATTAAGTTCTGGTAAAAGTAGTAGACTAAATGAACTTTTAATAGATAAAAAACAACTAGTAAATACAGTATATGCTTACAATATGGAGTTAAAAGACCCAGGTGTTTATATGTTTTTGGCAATTTGTAATCCTGGTGTTGATGCTCTTGAAGTTGAAAAAGAGATATGGATTGAGATTCAAAAGATTCAAGATGGTGATATAAAACAAGAAGAACTAGATAAAGTAAAGATCAATACCAAAGCTGATTTTATTTTTGCACTTGAAAGTTCGAGTAGTGTAGCATCTTTGTATGGTAGCTATTTAACACGTGGTGATATTACTCCACTTATGAGTTATGAGAAAAAGATTGAGAAATTAAAAGTTAAAGATATTGTAGAGGTTGCAAAAAAATATTTAACAGTTAACAACTCAACAACAATGATATTAAAAAAAGAAGAAGAAAAATAAAAATATATTAGGAGCAGTTATGAGAGCTATACAGATACTTTTTGGAACTTTAACACTGATAATATTATCAGTTTATATTGTGTTATTTACATCAGTAAATAAAACTGTCATCGTACCATTAATAGAGGATAATATTGCAGATGCTTCAAAGATTAAAAATGTAGAGATAACTACATTTGATCTAACACTAAGCAGTTTAAAACTACAACTTTTACTTGAAAACCAAACTATAAATGTTGATTCTACTTTTGACTTAATGGCTAAAAATGTTGATTTAAAATATGATATTAAAATCAATGACTTATCTAAATTTGATTATGTAAGTGGTCAAAAACTAAAAGGTACATTTAAAACAATAGGTACACTAAAAGGTACTTTTGATAACTTAAAATTATCAGGTCTTGCAAATGTTGCAAAAGGTGATATAAACTATGCTTTAAATATTGATAATAAGAATATAAATAATATTAAAGCTACTATAAAATCAATAGATTTATCTACATTGATGTACATGGTAAATCAACCAAAATTTATAAACGGTAAATTTAATTCAAATATTGATATTTCATCATTAGAACTAGATAAAATTGACTTTGATGCAAATGTACAAAATGGTATATTTAATGTAGCTGTATTTAAAAAAGAGTTAAATTTAACTATTCCAAAAAGTGATTTTAAACTTGATACAGATGTAAACTTAGTAAATAAATCTGGTAAATTTGTATTTAATTTTGATTCATCTTTAATTCAACTATTAACAAATGGTTCAATCGATATTAATAGTTTAAATATTGATTCTAAATATAAAGTTTCTATAGATAAGTTAGCTATGCTAGAACCCGTAATAAATACAAAACTTAATGGTTCATTCTCTACAAAAGGGACAATCAAAGGGGATAAAAACTCTATGAAAGTTTCTGGATTTAGTGATATAGCAAATAGTAAAACATCTTACAATGTAACATTAAAAGATTTAGCACCTAATAAAATTGATGCCAATATAAAAAATGCAAAACTTGATAAAATACTTCACTTAGTAAATCAACCAATATATGCAAAAGCAAATTTAAATCTTAATATAGAGATAAACTCATTAGATAAGTTAAATGGTAAGATTACAACTTCTCTTTCTAAAGGGTTGTTAAACAATAAAGTTATCAAAAATGATTTTAATATCTCTTTACCTTCAAAGCCAACATTTGACTTAAAAACTTTTACATCTTTAAATGATAATATCATAGATACAAAATCTACACTTAAAACATTTGCTGCAAATATTGAAACAAAAAAGAGTAAATTTGATACTAAAACATCTATATTTACAACAGATTATCTTGTGACTGTACCTAAACTATCGAAGCTTTATTTTATAACAAATCAAAAAATGCAAGGTGATATTAAAATCAATGGTGATGTAAAGTTCAAAGATGATTTAACTGCTAGTTTTAACTCAAATAAATTTAATGGAAAGATTAATGGTACACTAGTAAAAGATATTTTAAAATTATCTATAAAAGATGTAAACTCACTAAAACTTCTTAATATGATGTATTATCCAGAAATTTATGATTCATCAATAAATCTTGACTTAGATTATAACCTTACAAGTAAAAAAGGTACTTCAAACTTAGTGATGAATAATGGTAAGTTTCTAACAAACCAGTTAAGCCAAACAATTAAAAAATTTATAAAAAAAGATTTAACTAAAGAGATATATGAAATAGCAAAAATTGATACTAAAATAAATAATCAAAAACTAGATAGTACACTGCTAATGACAAGTGCAAATAGTAAAATCTCATCAAAAAAGATGTTTATAGATTTAGAAAAAAGTACAATTGATTCAAAAATTGATATGGAATACTTTAAATATAAAATTGGATTAACATTAACAGATGATTTAACAAGTCCAAAAGTAAAAATAGATGCAAACAAGCTTTTAAAGTCAAAAGCAAAAACAAAAGTAAGTGAAGCAATAGAGAAAAAACTGGGTGATAAACTAGATGATGATACAAAAAAAGCTTTAGGTGGTTTTTTAAATCAATTGTTTTAATTAATAAAACAATTGATAAAAGCTAATTAACTAAAAAAATTAGCTATAATCGCGAAATATAATATTAGAAACAATATAAGGAAAGATACAATATGACTATAGTTACAGGAGCAACAACTGCTATTATAACACCGTTTAAAAATGGAAAACTAGATGAGCAAACTTATGCTAAATTAATTCAAAGACAAATTGATAACGGTATAGATGCTGTATGTCCAGTTGGAACAACTGGGGAAAGTTGTACATTACAATTTGATGAAGATGTAAGATGTATAGAGATTGCTGTTGAAGTTTGTAAAGGGACAAATACTAAAGTTCTTGCAGGTGCAGGAAGTAATGCAACTCACGAAGCTATTAGAATTGCTCAACAAGCTCAAAAGTTAGGTGTTGATGCTATTTTTTCGGTAAGTCCATATTACAATAAACCTTCACAAGAGGGTCTTTATCAACATTATAAAGCAATAGCTGATTCAGTTCCTGATTTAGGTGTTATGCTTTATAATGTACCAGGAAGAACTGGAGTAGATATTTTAGCTTCAACTGTTCAAAGAATTTATAACGATTGTGAAAATATGTATGGTATTAAAGAAGCTACAGGAAGTTTAGATAGAGTTATTGAACTTCAATCATTAATGCCTGATTTAAAAATATTAAGTGGTGATGATGCTATTGATTTTTCAATGCTTACAAGTGGTAGTGCTGGAATTACATCTGTAACTGCAAATCTTTTACCAGATTTAAAAAGTAAACTAGTACATGATACTTTAGATGGAAATTTAGAAGAAGCAAAAGCATTAAGTGAAAAACTTTATGCAATAAATAATGTATTATTTTGTGAGGCAAATCCTATACCAATCAAAGCTGCTATGTATATAGCTGGTTTAATTGATACTTTAGAGTATAGATTACCTTTAACAGCTCCTTCAAAAGATTCTATGAAACTTATTGAAGAGGTTATGAAACAATACGATATAGTAAAATAGTATAATTTATGTATACTGTTTTTGGTTTATTAATATTATTTCTAATAGTAATATTTTCAACACTATTATATTTTAAATCTAAAAAATCACGTCAAGCAGACCTAGACAATGGAATTTGTCCTGCTTGTGGTGCGACTACAAAAAGTTTTAAAGATCCAAATACTGGTGTTTTATTTAATGTTGAATCAATAAAAGCCAAAGTACTTAAAAGTCATGGATGCTCTGGTATAAAAGAGATAGAATATATATGTAATAATTGTGGACTAAAAGAGGTACATACTTCAGTTGGTCAAAACTGTGGATTATAATAACTTATTATGAAAGCTCAAATTCAGGAGATACTAGAAGATAAAGATATTCTTCTTACTCAAAAATACTTTCAACTTCAAAAACTATTTGAATCAAAATATGGGAAAGATACAATTGTTCTTATGGAGATTGGTACTTTTTTTGAAGTATATGAGGTAAATAATGACGAAGAGCAAATAGGGAAAGCTAAAGAGATAGCCGAAATATTAAATATACAACTTACAAGAAAAAACAAATCTATTTTAGAGAACTGCCAATCAAACCCTTTGATGGCAGGAGTTCCTGCTATATCTTTTGAAAAACATATCAACCGTATAATACAAGAACAAAAATACACAATAGCAATCATAAAACAAGTTGGGCTACCACCTAATGTAAAAAGAGTTTTAGAAGCTATTATATCTCCTGGTACTAATTTTGACTTTGCTGTTAATAGTGATGAGAATAATATAACATCAATTGTAATAGATCAAATAAGAGGTAACTATCTAGTAGGATATACTTGTATAGATGTAACAACTGGAAAATGTTTTTATAATGAGGTATTTGGTATTTCAGAAGATCCTAGTTTTGCACTTGATGAAGTTTTCAATTATATGAATATGCATAAAACTAGTGAAGTTATAGTCACGTTTGCTGATAAAAGTATCAATCAAAAAGAGGTTTGCGAGTATCTTGAGTTAACACATAAAACTTTTCATATCTCTACAATTAAACCAAAAATAAGTTATCAAAATGAGTTATTTAAAAATGTGTTTGAGATAGAATCACTCCTTACACCAATAGAACATCTAAATATGGAAAGGTATGCCTTAGCAAGTGAAAGTTTAGCTATCTTAATTGATTTTGTAATTGGTCACGACAGTAAGATTATACAAAAACTATCATTGCCTGTTAAACTAGATATTAGTAAATATATATATTTAGGAAACAATGCACTAGAACAGTTAAATATACTTGAAACTCCACACCAACCAAACTTACTTAAACTTATAAATAACACTTCGACAGCTATGGGTAAAAGACTTTTAAAAGAGAGACTAACCCATCCTATAAAAGATGAAAAAGAGATATTAAGAAGATATAAACTCTCACGTGATTTATATGATTATCACGCACCAATTGAGAATCATTTGAGTAACATTTACGATATAGAGAGACTTACACGTAGAATTAAACTAAATAGACTTCACCCTTTTGAGTTAAATTATCTTTTTGATTCATTAAATAGTATCAAAGAGATAGTTAAATTTATGGAAAACTATAACTTTGTAAAAACACCTTGTAGTAGTGATGAGATAAACCAATTTTTGGTTAATATAGAGAATACTTTTGATTTAACTAACTGTGGTAAATTTATGCTTAAAGATATTGATACAAATATCATAGCTCTTGGTATAAACAGCAAAATTGATACACTATTAAAAGAGAATGTTGAGTTAGAAAACAAGTTGGAGATATTTAGAACTCATATATTAAAGTTTTTAAATACTAGTGATAAAAACTTTATAACTATAAATCGTCTTGGTAAAGAGGGATTTTTTATAGGGCTTACAAAAAATAGATACAGTAGTATAAAAAAAGAGCTTTTAGAATCACATCTAATAATTGATGATGAGCTATATCTATTTAAAGATTTTAATATAAAAGTACAAACTACAAGTGTAAAAATTACAAATAAACTTACAGCTTCTATTTCTGATAAATATGTATATAATCTACAAAAAATTATAGAGTTAAATAAACTTGTATTTAAAGAGATGATTTTAAACTACGAAAAAAAGTTTGCTGGTATGCTTTTAGATTTGGTACAATTTATTGCAGAGATTGATTTAACAGTATCAAATATTAAAACTGCTAAAAAATACAACTATATAGAACCAAAAATCATCAAACAAAAAGATGATTCAAACTCAAGTTTTTGTGAACTTATTGAATTAAGACACCCTATTATTGAATCAACAGAACAAAATGGTATCTATGTACCAAATGATATTATTTTAGGTGATTTAAACAAATGTAGTAAAGAGTACAAAGATAATGTTATAGTAAAAAATGCAAAACCAGATAATATGAGCCAAAACCATATGCACGGTGTACTTTTATATGGAATCAACAGTAGTGGTAAATCATCTTTGATGAAATCTATTGGTATTTGTGTAGTTATGGCACAAGCTGGTTTTTATGTACCCGCAAAGTCTATGAGGTTTCATCTTTTTGATGAACTGTTTACTAGAATATCAGGAAGTGACAATATTGCTAAAGGATTGTCATCATTTGCTGTAGAGATGCTAGAGTTGAAAAATATATTCAATCGTGCAACTTCAAGATCTTTAATCCTTGGAGATGAGATAAGCCATAGTACAGAAACAATGAGTGGAGTGAGCATTGTTGCATCTGCTATTTTAAAACTAGCAAACCTAAAATCTATTTTTGTATTTGCAACACATCTTCATCAACTCCCAGAGATAAAAGAGATAGAAAAACTAAAAAATATCATCTGCTTACACTTAAGTGTTTTATACCACGAAGATGATGATAAACTTATATTTAACAGAAAATTATCGTACGGAAGTGGAAGTAGTATGTATGGGCTAGAGTTTGCAAAGTCACTTCATATGGATAAAGAGTTTTTAAGTGTTGCAAATAGTATTAGAAAGCGTTTAACCGATGACTACGATACGATTGAGCGATTATCTAAAAAGAAAACTAGTACATACAACAAAGACTTATATATAGCTGCTTGTGCGATTTGTGGAGCTGGAGTTGATGATGTGCATCACATAAATGAACAAAAAAACAGTGATGAAAAAGGTTTCATAGGGCATATAAATCAAAACCATAAATTCAATCTTATTCCACTGTGTAAAAAGCATCATAAACTTGTACATGAAGGAAAAATCAATATCAATGGATTTGTAACTACTACAAAAGGTCTTGAACTACACTATACTAGTGTAGATGATTAAAATAAATTCATAGAGTTATCAAATCTAAATGAAGTTAAAAATTATTAAAAAAACTAGCTAAACTATTACATCCTGATATATTCTTAATCAAAAAAGTTTTTTATATCAACATCTAAAATAGCAGATATTTTTACTAAATGTTCAATATTAAAATGTGCATTTTTAGTTCTTTTTTCTGCTCTCCTTTGATGGTTTACTATGATGCTATTGTAAAATCAATAGCAACTAACTTACCAAGTGGAACTTTATGGATACCTGAACTTATGGTAATAGCACTATTAAGTCAATGGATACTAGAAGAGGAAAAGTCTACATATTTGTATCCATTTTTAAAAGATATAGATTATCTTCAAGTTATGGAAAGATTTGATAAAGCAAGACTAGAAGAAAATCAAGAGAAAAAAGATATAGTTATGAATATGTATAAACTATCTACTAAACTTATTG
>JAYEPG010000147.1:0-1860 GCA_034723795.1 Campylobacterota bacterium | reverse complement strand
TTAGAAATAGAAAAAAATAAAACTACTAATAGTAATAATCTACTCATTTATAAACTTTGATGTAGCATCCCAAATATTTGGTTCAAAAAATAATGCTTTATGCCCTGCTTCTGGATTATAAAATTTACCATCTTGCTTATATAAAAGATATTTATGTTTTATCTTATACTCTTTAAGTTCATCAACATACTCTTCACTCAAACTTTTTGGGCAAAGTCTATCTTTATCTCCAGCAATTATAAAGAATTTTAAATCTTTATTTATCATATCTACATTTTTAATAGGAATAAAGCCACCAGCTATAGCTTTTCGCAGATTATTTTTCTTACAATCTGCACACCCACCATACGCTTCTGCCGCAATTACTTGTTGTTTATAAAAATCATATTGTCCACCAATTAAAATCACTTTATTTACAATATTAGGTGTTAAAGTAGCAATATTAGCTGATACTGTTGTTCCAGCTGAAAATGCGATTAGATTTGCTTTTGTTGCATTTTCTTTAGACAAAAGTTTTTTAACAAATCTAGAGTTATATTGTATATATTTTTCATCTATCTCTTGAAAATTCTTTTTCACTTTATACCATACATTTTGTGAAGATTTTCCATAAGTTGGTCTAGCATAATAATATGTTTTATATCCTGTCTTTTGTGCTAAATCTGCAGCAAAACCCTGAATCATTGATAAAGTATCTTTAGCACCATTGCTTCCACCATGAAAGATAATATTTATAATACCTTTTTTTGTTCCATCTATATATTTTGTTTCTAAACATTCACCTTCATGATATATAAAGTCTTCACCTTGACTTGAACAGTTTTGTTTGATTTTTGCTATATCTTCTTTTGATAATGCACAACCACTTAAACTTATTGCAATTATTATTACCAATAAACTATAAATAAACTTTTTCAAATACTCTTCCCCTTTTTGTTTTACCTATTATAAAGTATTAATCCTAAAAACTTCTGGAAATTGTGACTCCTATATGAAGTGTTTAATGATAAGTTTGACTTAATATCTTCTAAAAAGTAAGAGAAATTTATACTAAAATATCTAAAAATATTAAAAGAATAAGAAACTATAAGAAAATAACACAAGAAGAGATGGCTTTGTCTATGGGTTTTACTACTGCTACATTTTATACAAATGCAGATATATGTGAGTTTTTGAAGGATTAATTTAGTAGTGAAATCTACATTGTGCTATTATGATTAAATCTTCTATTATTTTATATACTAATCTGTGTTCTGATGTAATTCTTCTTGAATGATAGCCGTTAAAGTTTTCTTTTAGTTTTTCTGGTTTTCCCAAACCATTGTTATCATAAGGATTTCTTTTAATATCTTTTATCAAAAGATTTACTCTTTTTAGTATTTGTTTATCATTTTGTTACCAATACTGATAATCTTACCAGCCTTGATATGCAAAACCTAAAATCACAAATCTATCTCTTTTTTTATAAATTTTGCATTTTCTATTTGATCAACAGCATCTAAAAGTCTATCTCTATTATTCTTTGAAGATAATAAATATATAGTTTCTTTCATAGAGTTATATTCAGCCTGAGATATTAATACTGCAGATTGTTTATCTTTTGTTGTTATTATAAACTCTTCAAAGTTATCACATACTTGATTTATAATACTTCTTAAATTGTTTCTTGCTTGTGAGTAAAGAACTGCTTGTATAATCTATCCTTTTTGTCAACATCTTGTCATTTTAACATATTTTACAAATATTAGTATTAATTCAGTATAATACCATTTACATACAAAAGGTTAGAATAATGAATCAACTAATAGTTAACTTTGCATACTCTATAGCAGCTTCAAAAAACTACTATAATACAAAGCA